>JAGOBQ010000097.1 GCA_017999215.1 Thermoanaerobaculia bacterium | reverse complement strand
GAAGAGAGTGGAGCGCGTCGAAGGGGTTGAGGCGGGGGGCCGCCGCGCCGAGAAGGAGAAGCGCGGCGAGCGCGGCCCAGACCGCCGGCTGGCGAGCGACCGCGGCCGCGGCCACGAGGACCGCCATGACGCGCGGCTGGAAGGCCAGGGCGTCGTACTGGAGTGAGCAGGAGTGCGGCGCGGGCTCGGGGAGCCCCTGCTGGACGATGAAGCGGACCTCTGGCGATCGAGCCACGGCAGCCTCTTTCCGGGGCGCGGGCGCGCCCCTCTCCTCGGAGAGACGCCGTCCGAGGGAAAGACCCGCCAGCCCCGCCTCAGTTCGACCGGGGAAAGCGGCGCGCGGTCTCGTCGAGCCAGCCGAGGACGACGCGCGGCCCGGGCGGGACGGCGGTCTCGGGGAGCGTGGGCTCCTCGAGGACGAGGAGGCGTCGGCGCCCGGCGTCGAGGTCGAAGCCGAGGTAGTTCGGAATGAAGAGCGACGTCCGCACCCGGGTCGCGGTCGATTCGCGCGGCCAGAAGGGGACCTCCTCGGTGGCCAGGATCCGTCCTCCCGCCTCGCGGAGCGGCACCCTCCGGGGCTCCCACTCCGGCGTCCGCAGGTAGAGGATCTCCGCCGGAGACCACCACCTCGGGAAACGCCCGCCCTCCCGCGTCAGCTGCGTCTTCGCGGCGCCTTCGACGAAACGCGACACGTAGACCTGGACGACGGCGTCGAGCTCGTCCGACTCGAAGGCGAGCAGCCGGCCGTCGGGGGAGACGATGCCGTTCGTCTCGTTCGCGGGTCCCGCCGCGAGGTCGTGCGGCCCGGCGGCGGGCCTGAGGCCGTCGCCGAGAGGGAGCGCGCGCAGGTCCCAGCCCTGCCCGGGGCGCTGCTCCTGGAAGACGAGCGTCCGGCCGTCGGGGGCGAACGACGTCGGGTGGACGCGGTTGTCGCTCTCGTAGAGGACGGTGCGCTCGCCGCCCCCGGCCGGCATGGCGAAGAGGGCCCACCGCGCCCCGGTGCGCGCGCCGGCGACGAGGCGCGTCCCGTCGGGCGACCAGGTCGGGCGGCGGGGCGAGAGCCCCCTCGTGACCTGGACGAGCGTCCCCGTCGCCAGGTCGAGTGTCCACGCCTCCGCACGGTCGGCTCCCCCGATGCGGACGGCGAGGCGACCGCCGTCGGCCGAGAGGCTCGGCTCGCGGAACCGACGCGGGGCGCCCGGCAGCCGGGTCGCGCGCCCTTCGGCGTCGACCCAGGCGAGGTGCTTGTCGACGGAGGTCGGCCGGCCGGAGACGTAGAGGAGCGTCCCGCTTGCGGAGAGCGCGACCTTCGTCCCCCCGTTCCTCGGGCTGTAGGCGACGCCCTCGAGGACGACCTCGGGAGCCGAGGTGACGGCGAGGCGGACCGGGTCGAACGCCGCTGCGAGGAGGCGTCCCGCGTGCGCGTAGACGAGCGGCCCCCGCCCGGCCCAGAGGCCGAAGGCCGCCTCGCGCTGCACGACCCGGCGCTCGCCGTCTTCGAGCGAGAGGACCTCGAGGACCGCGTCGTCCCAGGAGCTCTCCTCGGTGAGGGACGAGAAGAGGACGTGTCTCGCGCCGGGCAGGACCTGCGGCCAGCGGTGCGAGGTTTCCCCTGCCGCCAGGTCGAGGCGCGTCAGCGGTTCGAGGGCGCCGCCGGCGGCCGGGACCCTGTGGAGCCCCGACGTCTGCGAGAGGCCGACGACGATCGTGCCGTCCTCTCCCCAGCTTCCCCCGCGCGGGTTGTTCCCGACCTCGCCGAGCGCGACCGGGGAGCCCCCCGCGAGCGAGAGCTTCCAGAGCTTGCGGTCCGCGAAGTAGGCGACGGAGGCGCCGTCGGGCGAGAAGAAGGGCTGCCGGGCCCCCTCGGTGCCCGCGAGCGGCCGCGAGTCGAACTCGTCGAGCCGCCGAAGGAGGAGACGCGTCGACTCCCCTTCCTTCGCGACGAGGACGACCGACTTCCCGTCGGGCGAGAGCGCGAACGGCGGGGCGAAGCTCTCGTCGAGCGGCACGCCGGGGTCGAGTCCGAGGCGCACCGGCCCGACGCGCTCCGGCCCGGACCGCCGTGCGACGGCGCCGACGGCGAGCGCGACGGCGGCGAGGGCCGTCGCGGCGAGGACCCAGCGCAGCGCGGGGCGGGCCGGAGGGCGCGCGCGGACGTCCGCCGGCCCCGGCGCGGAGATCGCCTCCTCGAGGTCCGCCCGGGCGTCGCCGATGTCCTGCAGCCGCTCCCGCGGGTCTTTCCTCAGGCACCGTTTCGCGAGCCTCACGAGGCCCGGGGGGGTCGCGGGGGGCAAGCGGCCGAAGTCGGGCTCGTCGCGCAGGACCGATGCGAGGACGTCCGAGACCGTCCGTCCGTCGAAGGCGCGGACGCCGGAGAGCATCTCGTAGACGAGGCAACCGAAGGCCCAGATGTCCGTCCGGCGGTCGATCTGGAGCCCCCGCGCCTGCTCCGGGCTCATGTACGGCGCGGTACCGAGGACCGTGCCGGAGAGCGTCGTCGCGGTCCCGGCCTCGCGGCCACCCGTCCCCGGAACGCTCTTGGCGAGTCCGAAGTCGAGGAGCTTGACGCGCCCGTCCTCCGCGATCTTCACGTTCGAGGGCTTCAGGTCGCGGTGGACGATCCCCTTCCCGTGCGCCTCCGCGAGCGCGTCGACGACCTGCCGCGCCGTCCCGGCCGCTTCCGCGACCCCCATCGGGCCTCGCGCCAGCCTCTCGGCGAGGGTCTCCCCCTCGACGAGCTCGAGGACGAGGTACGGTCTCCCCTCCACCTCGAGGAGCTCGTAGAGGGTTGCGATGCCGGGGTGATTCAGGGCCGCGAGCGCCCGCGCCTCACGCTCGAACCGCCGGAGGCTCGCCGCGTCGTCGTGGAACGTGCGCGCGAGCGCCTTGATCGCCACCTCGCGATCGAGCTGCGGGTCGAGCGCGCGGTAGACGTGACCCATCCCCCCGGAGCCGAGAAACCCGACGACGCGGTACGGCCCGAGCGAGGCCCCCGGCGCGAGGACATCCTCCGACGGGGCATCCGCGAGCTCGCGCGCCACCTCGGCGAAGAGCGGCCCGGCGAGCGCCCCGCTCGGGGAAAGGCGGCCTTCCTCCTCCTCCGCCCACTCGAGCAGGCGCTCGAGGTGCTTCCTGCGCTCTCCGTTCCCCGCGCACGCCTCCTCGAGGAACGCGGGGCGTTCCGCGGGCGGGCGGTCGAGCGCCGCGTCGAGGAGCGCGTCCAGGGCCGCCCACTCGTCGCGGCCCGGGAGGGGGCTCACGGCGTCTCCTCCGGCGAACCGCCCTCGAGCGCGCACCGGAGCCAGGCGCGGGCCTTCATCCACCCCCGCTGGGCGGAGCGGAGCGAGAGGCCGAGCGCCTCCGCCGTCTCCTGCTCGCTCATCCCGGCGAAGAAGCGACAGTCGACGATCGAGGCGAGCCCCTCGTCGTGGGCCCGGAGCCGCTCGAGCGCCCGGTCGAGGTCGAGGAGCCACTCGGAGTCGGCCCGGACGGCGGCTTCGCCCTCGTCGAGCGGTACCGCCGCCACGCCCGCTCCGCGCTTGAGCGCGTGGCGGGCGCGCGCGTGCCCGACGAGGATCTGCCGCATCGCGAGGGCGGAGACCGCGAGGAGGTGCTGCCGGTCCTCGAGCCGCAGCGCCTCGTGCCCGGCGAGCCTCAGGTACGCCTCGTGGACGAGCTCCGTCGTCGCGAGGGCGCCTCCTCCCCCGTCGCGGCGGAGCTGGCGGCGCGCGACCTTCCGGAGCTCCTCGTAGACGAGCGGGAGCAGCCGGTCGAACGCGCCCTCCTCCCCGGCGGCGTGCGCGCGGAGGAGAGCCGTCACGGAGATGGGCTCGGCCACCGTGTCATCCCTCGTGTCGTCTTTGCGCGGGCGATGGTAGCAGCCGGCCGGGCGCGGCCGTCAGTCGCCCTGCGCCGAGAGGGCGACCTCCTCGCCGGTGAAGGGGTCGCGGAACCCGAGGAAGACGGCGGCGAGCCGCATCCCCTCGCGGTTCTTGTTCCCCGCTCCGTAGCGCGGGTCGCCCATCACCGGGTGGCCGATCGCCTCGAGGTGCCGGCGGATCTGGTGCTGGCGCCCGGTCTCGATCGTCACGTCGAGCGTCGTCGTCCCGCCGCCCGTCTCGCCCGGGACGACGCGCCAGAGGGTCCTTGCGTCTCTCCCGTCGAGCGGCGTGTCGACGATTCCCTCGCGGCCGAGCGCGGAGGCGACGTCGCCGAGCACCTCGGCCCGGTAGCGCTTCACGATCTTCCCGGTCCGGAAGAGCTCGGAGAGGGCCGCGGCGGCCCGCTCGTCGTGCGCGACGAGGACGAGGCCTTCCACCTCGCGGTCGAGGCGGTGGACCGGGAACGCGGGCCGGTCGAGCGACTTCTCGACGAGGCGCAGGAGCGAGGCGTGGTCGCCGAAGGGCGTCCCCTGCGTCAGGAGGCCCGCGGGCTTGACCCACGCGGACCAGCGCACGGCGTCCCGAACGAGGCGGGGCGCGAGGGGGACGAGGGCCAGGAGCTCGGGGTCGTAGTGGATCTCGAGGACGTCGCCCGGACGCACCGTCGCCGTCTCGCGGCGAAGGCGGTTCGGCGTTCGCCCGGCGCGGCCGACGTGGACCGCTCCCTTCCGCATTGCGTCCTTCACGATCCCCTTCGAGAGGCCCGAGACGCGGGCGAGGACGTCGGCCGCGCCCGGAGGGTCGCCCGCGACGACGCGGTGCTTCAGGGAGAGGCGCTCGGGCGACGTCATCGGTCCCGACGATAGCGCGACCGGGAGCCCGCGCCGCGCCCCGTTCGCGTATCCTGTCCGGTGGCCCCCATGTCGAGACGCCGGACTGCTCGCCGCGTCTGCGCTCCGCTCGCGCGAGGTGTCGCGTGGGGCCGTTGCGCGCTTCTCTGCGCCCTCGCGGCCGCCCTCCTCGCCACTCCGGCGGCGCTCGCCCTCGATCCCGGCCGAGCCGTGACGCAGTACGTTCGGGCGTCGTGGGGCACCGATGACGGGCTGCCGCAGAGCACCGGCCTCGCGCTCGCCTTCACGCGCGACGGCTTTCTCTGGGTCGGCACCGAGGAGGGGGTCGCGCGCTTCGACGGGAGGGACTTCGTCGTTCACGACCGGCGCAACACGCCGGGCCTCCCGCACAACGTCGTCTACGCGCTCCTCGGGACGCCGGACGGGAGCCTCTGGGTCGGAACGGCTGCCGGTCTCGCGCGAATCGTCGAAAGCTCCGCCCGCGCGTTCGGCGCGCGCGAGGGGGTCCCGGAGCGGGCCGTCCGCTGTCTCCTCGCGGACCGCGCCGGCGCGGTCTGGGCCGGGACGTCGGGAGGAGGGCTCGTCCGGATCGCGGGCGAGGGGATCACGGTCCTGACGACGCGGGACGGGCTTCCGAGCGACGAGGTGTCGTCCCTCCTCGAGGACCCCGACGGGGCCGTGTGGATCGCGACGAGCCGTGGCCTCGCGCGCCGCGCGCCGGACGGCACGGTCGAAGCGGTCGCGCTCCCCGGCGCCCCGAGCGAGCGCCTGCGCGGGCTCTGCCGCGGATCGGACGGCGCGCTCTGGGTCGGCTCCGACGCCGGCGTCGTGAGGTGGAAGGACGGCTCGACGCGTTCGATCCGCGCGGCGAACGGGCTCGCGAGCGAGAAGGTCCACACGCTCGCGTCCGATCGGGACGGGCACGTCTGGGCCGCGACGGCGGCGGGGCTCTGCCGGATCGGAGCCGCCGGCGCCCCGGTCGAGTGCCTCGTCGAGGAGGGGCCGATCTCGCCCGCCCCCATCTTCCCGCTCGTCGAGGACGCGGACGGCGACCTCTGGTACGGCTCGGCCGGAGGCGGCGTCCACCGCCTCTCGGACTCCTCGTTCCGCGTCTGGGGGCGCCCCGAGGGGATGCCGACGAACCCGACCCTGACCTTCCTCGAGACGAGCGACGGCCGGACGTTCGTCGGGACGTACGCCGCCGGGCTGGCCCTCCTCGAGAAGGGGCGCGTCGTGAGGACGTATCGCCGCGCGGACGGCCTCCCCGACGAGACGGTCGTCGGCCTCCACGAGGGGCGCGACGGCGTCGTCTGGGTGGCGACGAAGGGGGGGCTCGCCGCGATCGCGGGTGGCCGCGTGAGGCCCGACCTCGTTCCTCCCGGCCTCCCGGGGCCGGACCTCTACGCGGTCGCGGAAGACGCCGCGGGGACGCTCTGGGTCGCCACCGGCGACGGCCTCTGCCGGCGCGACGGGGCGCGGTTCGTGACGCTCGGCGCCGCCGACGGCGTGCCGAGCCCGCGGCTTCGGTCGATGCGGGCCACGCGGGACGGGAGCCTCTGGATCGGCGCCGCCGGCGCCGGGCTCGTCCGGCTGCGCGGCGGGACGTCGAAGACGTACGGCACGGCCGAGGGCCTTCCGGAGGCGACCGTCTACGCGATCCACGAAGACGACGACGGAACGATCTGGGCGGGGACGCTCGGAGGGGGCCTGGCTCGCGGCCGGGACGGCCGCTTCCGGACCTTCACGGAGCGCGACGGCCTCTTCGACGACACGGTGTACGAGGTCCTCGACGACGGCCTCGGCCACCTCTGGCTGACGAGCAACCGCGGGATCGCACGGGTTTCGCGCGCGGCGATCGAGCGCTACGAGGCCGGGCGGATCGCCGCGATCCCGGTGACGCTCTTCGGAGAGGCCGAGGGCCTTCGCTCGGCCGAGTGCAACGGCGCCGGCGAGCCGTCCGGCCTCCGGACGCGCGATGGCCGTCTCTGGTTCGCCACGCAGGGGGGCGCGGCGCTCCTCGATCCACGCGCGGGGCTTCCCGCGCGCAAGCCGGCCGCGCCGCGGATCGAGCAGGTGCTCGTCGACGGCCGGCCCGTCCCGTTCGTCGCCGGGGCGATCGTGCCGCCCGGCCGTTCGACGCTCGAGATCCGCTACACCGCTCCGGTCTATCGCTCGCCCGAGCGGGCCCGGTTCCGCTACCGGCTCGAGGGCTTCGACGAGAAGCCCGTCGAGGCGGGGGCCCGGCGCTCGGCGATCTACACGAACCTCGGCCCCGGCCGCTACGCGTTCGAGGTGTCGGTCTCGGCGCCGGGCAGCCCCTCGGCCTCCGTCGGAGCCCCGGTCACGGTCCGGGTCGAGCCGCGCCTCCACCAGACGGTCTGGTTCCCGGGCCTCTGCCTGGCTGCCGCCCTCGGCGTCGCCTTCGGCCTCTACATCCTGCGCGTGAGGATGCTGAAGCGGCGGGCGCGCGAGCTGGAGGAGCTCGTCGCCGACCGCACCCGGCGGCTCCTCCGCGAGAAGCAGCGGACGGAGGAGGCGAACCGGGTGAAGAGCCAGTTCCTCGCGAACGTCACTCACGACCTTCGGACCCCGCTCAACGCGATCCTCGGATACGCCGACCTCCTGACGGAGCAGGCCGCGGAGCGGGGCCTCGTCGACTTCGCGGAGGACCTCGGACGGATCCGCCGGGCGGCCGAACACCAGCTGACGCTCGTCAACGACGTCCTCGACCTGGCGAAGGTGGAGGCGGGACGGCTCGACGTGGCCTCCGAGCCCGTCGACCTCTCGCGCTTCCTCCCCGACCTCCTCGCCACGGTCGCCCCGATGGTGCGGCGCAACGGGAGCACGCTCGAGGCGGAGGGGTTCGACGCCGCGGGCGTCGTCCGGACCGACCCGACCCGCCTCCGCCAGATCCTGCTGAACCTCCTCTCGAACGCCGCCCGGCACACCGCGCGGGGGGTCGTCCGGCTCGAGGCCGCGCGCGAGGGGGGCGACGTCCTCCTCCGGGTCCGCGACACGGGCGACGGAATGGCCCCGGAGGAGGTGGAGCTCCTCTTCCAGGACTACGCGCAGACGAAGGAAGGCGCGGCGAAGGGAGGGACGGGCCTCGGCCTCTCGATCAGCCGCCGGCTCTCCCGGCTCCTGGGCGGCGATCTCTCCGTCGAGAGCGCCCCGGGCAGGGGTTCGGTCTTCACGCTCCGGATCCCGACGGGGGAGCCCGTCTAGACTCCGCTCATGCGAATCCTCCCCGCCGCCGCCGCGGTTCTCCTCGCGAGCCTCACCGCAGGCTGCGGCTGCGTCTGGGAGGGGAGGAACGTCTGGCTCGCCACGGAAGCCTCGGCGGGGAAGACGCTCGAGGCGAACGCCCGCGACGAGGTGCTCCTCGAGCTCCCCGTCGACCCCGGGTCGGAGGCGCGCTGGTACGTCGTCGAGGTCGACGAGAAGGTCCTCCGCAGGAAGGGACCGGCCGAGGAGCTCGCCGGCGGGAGGGTGCGGATCCCGTTCGCGGCTCTTCGCTCCGGCGTCACGGACGTCGTCGCCTTCTACGCGACGGCGCGGAACGCGCCTCCCGAGCGGACCTTCCGGACGACCGTGTGGATCCGTTGAGGTGCGTGCCCGGGGGGAACCGGTGTAACGTTCCTCCGCGCCTTCCGCGACGATGAACGGCTTCCCGCTCCTCCCCGACGCCGAATGGCTCGAGACCGACGGTCTCGGCGGCTACGCGCTGTCGACCGTCTCGGGGCGGAGTGCGCGCCGCTACCACGGCCTCCTCGTCTCGGCCACGACGCCGCCGACCGGCCGCGCCGTCCTCCTCGCGAAGCTCGAGGAGACGCTCTTCGTGGACGAGGAGCGCTTCGACCTCTCGGTCAACCTCTACGGCGGGAAGCTCCACCCTCGCGGAGACCTGCTCCTTCGCTCCTTCCGCGTCGACCCGTTCCCGACGTGGGAGTACGAGGCGGGAGGGGCGCGCCTGCGCCGGACCTTCTTCCTCGTCCACGGCGAGCCGACGGCGGTGGTGACGTGGGAGCTCCTCTCCGGCGGCGCTCCCGCCCGGCTGGAGGTCCGACCCCTCCTCGCGTACCGCGACCACCACGCCCTCCGCGGCGTCGAGACGCCGTGCGACCCCGCGCTCGCGCGGGAGGAGGGCGCCGTGAACCTCTCGCCCGTCTGCGGCCTCCCGGAGCTCCGACTCGCCCACGACGCCGCCTCCGCCACGGAGACCTTCTTCTGGTACCGCGGCTTCGAGTACGACCTGGACCGCGCGCGCGGCTTCCCGTTCACCGAGGACCTCTTCTCGCCGCTCGCGTTCGCCTGGGACCTCGCCGACCGCCCCGCGGCGACTCTCGTCGCGACGCTGGCCGGCCGCTCGGCCTCCGACGCCCCCGACCTCGCCGACGCGGAGGAGAAGCGGCGGAGGAAGGTCGAGGGAGCCGGCTCGGACCGCCGCGCCCTGCGCGTCCTCCGGAGCGCCGCCGACCGGTTCGTCGCGCGGCGCGGCGAGGGATGGACGATCGTGGCCGGCTACCCGTGGTTCACCGACTGGGGGCGCGACGCGATGATCGCGCTCCCCGGGCTCCTCCTCGCCACGCGCCGGTTCGACGCCGCCCGCTCGGTCCTCGAGACGTTCGCGCGCTACGTCGACCGCGGCATGGTCCCGAACCGCTTCCCCGACGAGGGGACCGAGCCCGAGTACAACAACGTCGACGGCACGCTCTGGTTCGTCGAGGCGGTCCGCGCCTACCACGAGGCGACGCGCGACGACGCGTTCCGCAGGCAGGTCTACCCGCTCCTCGTCGAGATCGTCGAGCGGCACCTGCGCGGCACGCGCTTCGGCATCCGCTGCGACGTGGACGGCCTCCTCTCGTCGGGCGAGCCGGGCCAGCAGCTCACCTGGATGGACGCGCGGGTCGACGGGCGCGTCGTGACGCCGCGCGCCGGCAAGCCGGTCGAGGTGCAGGCTCTCTGGCACAACGCGCTGCGCGTCGTCAGCCTCTACGCCGCCGACCTCGGAGACGCCTTCACGGCGGCCCGTCTCCTCGCGATCGCCGACCAGGCGCGCGAGAGCTTCTCGGCCCTCTTCTGGGACGAGGGCGTCGGCTGGCTCGCCGACGTCGTCGGGCCGGACGGGACGCGAGACCTCTCCCTCCGCCCCAACCAGCTGTTCGCCCTCTCTCTCCACAGGCCCCTCGTCACCGGTCGCCGGGCCGAGAGGGCGCTCTCGGCGATCGAGGAGAAGCTCCTCACCCCATACGGCCTGCGCACGCTCGACCCCGCGCACCCCGACTACCGGGGCCGCTTCGAGGGAGGACCGGCGGAGAGGGACGCCGCGTACCACCAGGGGAGCGTCTGGCCGTGGCTCCTCGGCCCCTTCGTCGACGCCCACCTGGCCGTCCGCGGGAACAAGCCCGAGAGCCGGCGGAGGGCCGCGGCGTGGCTCGCGCCGCTCCTCGAGCACCTCCTCGGGCCGGGGCTCGGCCAGCTCCCGGAGGTCTTCGACGGCGACCCGCCCCACCGCGCGGGCGGCTGCGTGGCCCAGGCGTGGAGCGTCGGAGAGGTGCTCCGCGCCGTCCTGAAGACCGGGGGCTGAGGGGCCGTCAGCCCCGGCCGGGAGGAGAGCCCTCGCCGTCCCGGGCGCCCGTCCAGTCCGTGTGGAAGAGCTCGCCGCGGGGGCTGTCGACCCGTTCGTACTGGTGCGCCCCGAAGTAGTCGCGCTGTGCCTGAAGGAGGTTCGCGGGGAGGCGCGCGCTCCGGTAGCCGTCGTACCAGGCGAGGGCCGTCGAGAGGCCGGGCGCCCAGACGCCCGAGAAGGCCGCGGCCGAGACGACACGGCGCCAGGCGTCCTGGGCCTCTCCGACCTTGTCGCGGAACCACGGGTCGAGGAGGAGGTTCGGGAGCGCCGGCTGCGCGTCGAACGCCTCCTTCACCCGGTCGAGGAAGGCGGAGCGGATGATGCAGCCCGCCCGCCAGAGGAGCGCGATCCCGCCGT
>JAGOBQ010000600.1 GCA_017999215.1 Thermoanaerobaculia bacterium | reverse complement strand
CCGTTCCTCTCGAGCGCCTTCACGGCGCTCCGCAGCAGGACGCGCGCCTTGCGCGGCGACAGCTCGTCGCCCGTGCCCGTGCCGAGGACGTAGAGGCGCCGCGCCGGGGCGTCCGGCCCGAGCGGGAGCGTGAAGAGCGATCCGTCGCTCCCGGCGTCGGGCGGCGCGGCCGCCCGGACCGCCTCCCGGAACCCCTCCGGCAGGCTTTCGAAGCGCGCGGGCCCCTTCTTCTCGGGGCGCGCCAGGAATGCGACGGCGGCGTCGCGCCGGCCGCCTCTTCTCTTCTCGTCGGGTCGAACGATCTCGAGCTTCACGCGTGACTCCTCCGCGGGCTGCGGCGCAGGGAGTCTAGCCGAGCCCGAATAGAATCCGGCCATGCCTCCCGCCGCCCTCGACGCCACCGCCCTCCCCGGCCTCCCTCCGCCGCGGCGCGGGAAGGTCCGCGACGTCTACGACCTCGGCGACCGGCTCCTGATCGTCGCCACGGACCGGATCTCGGCCTTCGACGTCGTCCTCTCTCCGGGCATCCCCGGCAAGGGGGCCGTCCTCACCCAGCTCTCGACGTTCTGGTTCCGGAAGTTCGAGGGGCTGGTGCCGAACCACCTCCTCGAGACGGACGCCGCCGCGTTCCCTCCCGAGCTCGCCGGGTTCGCGGGCCTCCTCGAGGGACGTTCCGTCCTCGCGCGCAAGTGCCGCGTCGTCCCGTTCGAGTGCGTCGCCCGCGGCTGGCTCGCCGGCTCGGGCTGGAAGGACTACCGCCGGAGCGGCTCCGTCTGCGGCGTGCCGCTGCCGGCCGGCCTCTCCGAGGCGTCGCGGCTCTCCGGGCCGATCTTCACTCCCGCGACGAAGGCCGAGGAAGGTCACGACGAGAACGTCTCCTTCGAGGCGATGGCGAGCGCCGTCGGGCGCGACCTCGCCGTCCGGCTGCGCGACCTGACCCTCGCGATCTACTCCGAGGCGGCCACGTACGCCGCCGGGCGCGGCGTGATCGTCGCCGACACGAAGCTCGAGTTCGGCCTCGACGACTCCGGCGCCCTCGTCTGGATCGACGAGGCGCTCACGCCCGACTCCTCCCGCTTCTGGCCCGCCGCGTCGTGGCGCGAGGGGGGCTCGCCGCCGTCCTACGACAAGCAGTTCGTGAGGGACTGGCTCGAGACCACCGGCTGGAACAAGACGCCGCCCGCCCCGCTCCTGCCGCCGAACGTCGTGGCCGGCACGCTCGAGCGCTACGTCGAAGCGTACCGGACGCTCACGGGCGCCGACCCGGTCCTGCCGGCCTGACGGCCGTCCGCGCGAGGAGCTCCTCGACGCTCGCGACCGGCGTCACGCCGAGGTCCGGGAAGGCCGCGGCCTCCGCCGCGTTCCCGGCCGGCAGGAAGGCCTCCGTGAAGCCGAGGCTGACGGCCTCCTTCAGCCGGAGCGTGGCGTCCGTCACGGCCCGGACCTCCCCGAGGAGACCCACTTCGCCGAACGCGACGGCCCCCTTCGGCAGCGCCGTCTCCCGCACGCTCCCGGCGACCGCGGCGAGGACGGCGAGGTCCGCCGCGGGCTCCTCGCTCTCCGCGCCCCCTGCGAGGTTCAGGAAGACGTCGTGCCCCGACATCGGCAGGCCGCCGTGCCTCTCGAGGACGGCCAGGAGGAGCGCGAGCCGGGTGCCGTCGAAGCCGATCGCCGTGCGGCGCGGCGTCCCGTACTTCACCGGCACGGTGAGCGCCTGCACCTCGAGGAGGAGCGGCCGCGTCCCCTCCACGGCCGCGAGGATCGCCGAGCCGGGCCGCCCGCCGGTGCGCCCGCCGAGGTAGAGCGCCGACGGGTTCGTCACCTCGACGAGGCCGTCGCCGGTCATCTCGAAGACGCCGAGCTCGTGGACGGGGCCGAAACGGTTCTTCAGCGCGCGCAGGACCCGGTGCGCCTGGAAGCGCTCCCCCTCGAACGAGAGGACCGCGTCGACGAGGTGCTCGAGGGTCTTCGGCCCGGCGAGCGTGCCGTCCTTCGTGACGTGCCCGACGAGGACGACCGGCGTCCCGCCCGTCTTCGCGAAGACGGAGAGGCGCGCCGCCGCGTCCCGCACCTGCGAGACCGAGCCCGGCGTCGACGGAAGGTCGGGCGAGGAAACGGTCTGGATCGAGTCGACGACGAGGGCCGCCCACGGCCGCGAGGCCGCCGCCTCGAGGACCCGGTCGACGGAGGTCTCCGCGAGCAGGTGGAGGCCGTCCACGACCGCGCCGAGGCGGTCCGCGCGCAGGCGGACCTGCCGCGCCGACTCCTCGGCCGAGACGTAGAGCACCTCCCCGGCCCGCCCGGCCAGGCGGGCGGCGACCTGCAGCAGGAGCGTCGACTTCCCGATCCCCGGCTCGCCTCCGAGGAGGACGACGGAGCCGGGCACGAGGCCCCCGCCGAGGACCCGGTCGACGTCGGAGAGCCCCGTCAGGAGGCGCGGCGTGTCGGCGGCGTCGACGTCCTTCATCCGGACGACGGCGGAGCCCGCGGCGACCGGGGCCCTCTCGCCCGGACGGACGGGCCGCTCCGGCTCCCCCTCGACGAACGTGTTCCAGCCGCCGCACTCCGGGCAGCGGCCGAGCCAGCGCGGGCTCTGGGCGTCGCACGCGGTGCAGGTGAAGACGCGCCCCGCGCGCCTCGCCATCAGGGGAGCATCCCGATCGCCGCCGGAAGGAGCGTCTTGATGTCCTCGTCCTTCCAGCGGATTCCCGCGCCGAGGAAGAACGACCGCCCCGCCGGGTTGATGACGTCCGTGACCCCGGCGCGGAAGAACATCGCGCCGCGGCTCTGCCACTGGCCGAAGAGCTTCACCTGGGCGTCTCCCTCGTCCCGCCCGAAGTCCCACGCCTCGGCGCTGATCTGGAGGCGGTCCTTCAGGAGGTGCTGGTCGATCGCGAACCCTCCGCGCGACTCGATGAGGCCGGCCCGGAGGGTCGTGTCCTTGAAGCGGTAGCCGAGCTGGGCCGAGAGCCCGAACTCGTCCTCCGTCCGCG
>JAGOBQ010000599.1 GCA_017999215.1 Thermoanaerobaculia bacterium | reverse complement strand
TCCTTCTCCTTCCCGAAGACGTCGTTGAAGGCGAGCGCCTTCGGGTCGTACGGCGACGGCGCGCCGCCGAGGTAGCGGTGGAACCAGTCGAGGTGGGCCGAGTAGTAGAGGACCATGTCGTACCAGCCGGGCCAGTGGCTCCCGTTCTCGAAGACGACGAGGCGCGACGGCACGCCCATCTTCTGGAGGTCGGTGAAGAACGCGAGCGACTGCGTGTACGGGACGCGGAAGTCCTTCTGCCCGGTCAGGACGAGCGTCGGCGTCTTGAACTTCGTCACGTACGACGACGGGCTCTGCTTCGCGTACCCCTCCGGGTTCTGCCAGGGGGTCCCCTTCAGGTCCCACTCGGGGAACCAGAGCTCCTCCGTCATCGAGTACATCGAGCGGAGGTCGTAGACCCCCATCATCGCGGCGAGCGCCTTGAAGGGGTGGTCGTGCCCGGCGAGCCACATCATCGCGTAGCCGCCCCACGACCAGCCCATCGCCCCCATCCGCTCCTTGTCGGCCCATTTCTGCACGGAGAGCCAGTCGGCGACGGCGAGGACGTCCTTCATCACCTTGCCGTCCCAGTCGCCCGAGATCGCCGCCGTGTAGTCCTGCCCCCAGCCGGTCGAGCCGTGCGGGTTCGGGAACGCGACGACGTAGCCGGCGCCCGGGTAGACCTGCGCGTCGAGGCGGAAGGCGTCGGCCCACTGCATCTGCGGGCCGCCGTGGACGTTCATGATGACCGGGTACTTCTTCGCCGGGTCGAAGTCGTGCGGCTTCACGAGGAGGACCTGCACCTTCTTCCCGGTCGGGCTGTCGACGAAGACCTCCTCCATCGGGGAGAGGGCCACCTCGGAGAGGAGCTTCTCGTTCCGGTTCGTCAGCGGCGTCACCTTGCCGCGCTCTTTCCCGGCGAGCGTCAGCCGGTAGAGCTCGGTCGGCAGGTGCATCTGCCGGCGGGCGAGGACGGCCCAGGTGCCGTCGGGCGCGATCTGGAACGCGTCGAGGAGCCCGGTCGAGGTGACGACGTCGATCTTCCCGGAGGCGAGGTCGAGCTCGTGGAGCGGCGTCCGGCCCCGCACGTCGGCCACGAAGAGGACCTTCTTCCCGTCGGGGGAGAAGCGGTAGTCGCCGATCCAGGAATCGAACTCCTCGGTCAGGACGCGGCTCGTCCCGGCCGCCCGGTCGTGGAGCGCGAGGAGGAAGCGGTCCGACTCGTAGCCGGGCGTCCGCTGCATCCGGAACGCGAGGTACTTGCCGTCGGGCGAGTAGCGCGGCGCGCCGTCGGCGGCGGGGTTCTTCGCGGTCAGGTTCTTCGGCGCCTTCCGCTGCTCCGGCGTCCCGTCCACCGGGACGACGAAGACGTCGACGTTCGTCGAGGAGGCCGGGAACGGGTCGCGGTGCGACGTGAACGCGAGCTCCCTGCCGTCGGGGGAGACGTCGAAGTCGGCGCCGCCGCCGGCGGAGAACGCGGGGGAGTCGAAGTCGCCGGGCGTCAGGTCGACGAGCGGCGCCTTCAGGTCGGACAGGTCCAGGAGGAGGATGTGGGTCCGCTTGCCGTCCTCCCAGGAGTCCCAGCGGCGGACGAAGAGGGAGTCGGCGACGACCGCCTTCATCTTCCCCTTCTCCATCGCCTCGTCCTTCTTCTTGTTGCAGTCGAGGTCGGCGCCGCAGGCGGGCCAGACGTCGGCGAGGAGGAAGAGCCTCTTCCCGTCGGGCGAGAAGCGGAACGCGCCGACGCCGCCGGGAATGTCGGTCTTCTTCTCGGGCTCGCCGCCGGCCATCGGGAGGAACCAGACCTGCGGCGCGCCGGAGCGGGTCGACAGGAACGCGAGCGTCGCCCCGTCGGGGGAGAAGTCGGGGCTCGCGTCGCGCTTGTCGAGGAACGTCAGCGCCCGGGCGTTCTTCCCGTCGGCGTCGACGCGCCAGAGGTTCGTCCAGCGCTTCACGGCGGGCAGGTCGGTCGACGTCACCGTGAACGCGAGGCTCTTCCCGTCGGGGGCGATCACCGGCTCGCCGACCCCCTGGACCGCGTGGAGGTCCGCGATCGTGGCGGCCCGCTTCGCGGGGGCGGCGGCGAGCGGCAGGGCGAGCGCGGCCGCGATCGCGGCGACGAGGATCTCGCGGGGTCTCTTCGAGGTCATCGGTCTGTCTCCTCCGGGCGCGCGGGGCGGGCGCCCGTCACTTGCGGAACGCGTACGGGACGACGAGCGTCTTCTTCTCCCAGGAGATCCGGAGGGAGCCGCGGAAGGCGTCCTCGGGGAGGAAGTCGATCGTCATCGCCTCGAGGTGGTCGTGCCGGGAGAGGACCTTCATCGGGATCCGGACGACGTCCTGCTTCGGGTCGTACTCCGTCCCCCACTGCCCGGTCTGGCGGTTCACGATGAGCTGCCACTCCTTCGGGCCGGGGAGCGTGTAGAGCGAGTAGGTCCCCTTCGCCAGGGTGGCGGTTCCGAGCGTGACGTCCACGTCGAGGCGGAGGGTCGTCGCGGCGTTTGCGCCGGTCCGCCAGACCTTCCCCCAGGGGACGAGGCCGCCGAAGATCTTCCGCTTCTTCGCGAACGGCCGGCCGTACTCGACGCGCATCGTCCCGTTCCCGACGGCGATCTCCTCGGCGCCGCGAGGGGAGATCGGGACGCGGGGAATCCCGTTCTCCTGCCCGGCGAGGGGCGCGGCGAGAAGGAGGGCGAGAAGGGGAAGGGCTCGTTTCATGCGGTCTCCAAGTCTCGACGGCGGGCCGGGGCCGGCCGCCCGGGGGAGTTTACGGGAGGGGGAGGGGGCCGGGCGCCCCGGGGAGGCGCGGCCAGCGCCCCCGCCGCACCCCTGCTACATTCCGCCCGCCATGGCGCAGCAGTACATCTACACGATGGTCAACCTCCGCAAAGTCGTCCCCCCGCAGCGGGAGATCCTCAAGGGGATCTACCTGTCGTTCTTCCCGGGAGCCAAGATCGGCGTCCTCGGCCTGAACGGCGCGGGGAAATCGTCGCTCCTCCGAATCATGGCGGGCGT
>JAGOBQ010000598.1 GCA_017999215.1 Thermoanaerobaculia bacterium | reverse complement strand
ATCAAGCTCTCGCAGGGGGCCAAGCCGGGTCTCGGCGGCGTCCTCCCGGCGGCGAAGGTGACACCCGAGGTCTCGAGGATCCGGCACGTGCCGGTCGGGAAGGACTGCATCAGCCCGTCGTCCCATTCAGCCTTCTCGGACGTCTCGTCCCTTCTCGACTTCGTCGAGGGTCTCGCGGAAGCGACCGGCCTCCCCGTGGGGATCAAGAGCGCCGTCGGCGACGTGGGCTTCTTCGAGGAGCTCGCGAGGCAGATCGAGACGAGCGGGCGGGCGCCCGACTTCGTCACGATCGACGGAGGCGAGGGCGGCACGGGGGCGGCGCCGCTCGTCTTCACCGACCACGTCGCGATGCCGTTCAAGCTCGGCTTCGCGAGCGTCTACCGCGCCTTCGCCGAGCGCGGAGTCGCCGAGAAGGTCGTCTTCATCGGCTCGGGGAGGCTCGGCTTCCCGGAGCAGGCGCTCCTCGCGCTCGCGCTCGGGTGCGACATGGTGAACGTCGCGAGGGAGGCGATGCTCTCGATCGGCTGCATCCAGGCGCAGGTGTGCCACACGGGCCGCTGCCCGACGGGCGTCGCGACGCAGGACCCGTGGCTCGTCGGGGGGCTCGACCCGGCGCTGAAGTCCGTGCGCCTCGCGAACTACCTCGCGACGCTCCGCAAGTACCTCCTCGCCCTCGCCCACGCCTGCGGAGAGGTCCACCCGGCGCTCGTCTCGCTCGAGAGGATCGACATCCTGGACGGGCTCTCGTCGAGACCCGCGCGGGAGGTCTTCGGCTACCGGCCCGGCTGGGGCCTGCCGACGGAGGAGGAACGCGAGACGATCCGCCGGCTCATGAAGGGGAGCTCTTCGAGCCAGGCCGCGTAGCCGGCGGCCGCGGGCTCTTCAGCCGCGGCCCGCCTGGCCCTCGTTCTCTTCGTGCCCTCAGTGGACTTCGCCGCGCTGGCAGGTGCAGTCGGTGCAGCCCTTCGCCGCGCAGGTCGCGCAGGTCGAGACGAGCCTCTTTCGGAGCGCCTCGCGGGCGCGATGGACGCGGACCGCGGCGTTGTTCGGCGTGATCCCGGCCTTCTCCGCGAAGTCTTTCAGGGAGAGCCCCTCCACCTCGACGCCACGCAGCGCCTCCGCGTACTCGGGCTTCAGGTCTCCGGCGATCCGGCCGACGCAGCGGCAGACTTCCCGCTCCAGCTCCTCGTCCCTCGCCTCCCCCTCCTGCTCCGCCGCGAACGCCGCCATCGCCCGCCCCTCGGAGGCGCTGCGCCGGTGGTGATCGACGAGCGCGTTGCGGAGGACCTGGTAGAACCAGGCGACGGCGGAGGAGTCCTCGCGCAGGCCGTGCGCCTTCGTCACGGCCTTCGCGAAAGCCTCCTGAAGGATCTCCTCGGCCACGGCCCGGTTCCCCGTCCGCTTCGCGAGGAACGCGAGAAAGCGCGGGTACTCCTCCGCGATGGCGACGACCGGGTCGGGGCGGGTCACCCGCGCATTCTGCCAAGGTCCGGCGTCAGCGCACCTCGATTCCCCCCTTCATCATCCCCATCCCGCAGGTGAACGGGACGATTCCGGCGGCCTGCGGCGGGAGGTCGATCGAGACCCTCTCCCCCGTCGGGAGCGCCCGGCGAATCCCGAGGCCCGGGAAGACGACCTCCTTCGAGCAGCCGGAGGTCTCGTTCCGGAGGAACGTGACGCGCAGGGGCGAGCCGGTGCGCGCCGTGAGCCGGGCGGGGCGGTAGCCCTTCTCCACGGTCACTTCCAGCTGCTGCGCCGGCGCGGGGAGGGTTCCTGCGGGCGACGCCGCTCCTGCGGCGGTGACTGCGGAAGCCTTCGATTCCTCCCGGGACGGCCGCTCGCAGGCATCGCCGCCGCTGCAGCAGGAAGGCTTCGCGTGGGGCGCCCGGACGCCGGGCCCCGTACTCAGGAAGTTTCGGATGCTGTCGGTGAGGCTCATGAGGGTCTCCTTTCGTCGGTCGCAAGAGGAGACGACGGGCCTCGCCGGACCTTACAGGGCCTCCCTCGTTCCCCACGCCGGCCCCCTGTAAGGCCCCGGGCGACCCCGCGTCCCCGCTCCCGGAGGCCGACGACATGTTTCGAGTCCCGCGACGGACGCTCCTCTCGCTCTTCCTTCCGATCCTCCTCACGAGCTCCGGCTCCGCATCGCTCGCCGAGGACCTCCCGCCTGCGGGCGGGGCCCCGCGTCGCTCCGCGCACGAGCCCTCCCGGGAGGCCGCTCGACAGGCCCCGGTCACTCCTCCCCTCACGCCCGAGAGCGCCGTCCGGCTCTCGATGCTCGCCGACGGATCGCTCCGGGCCCGCCTCCTCGAGGTGGAGGTTTCGGCCGGGAGGCTCGCCCAGGCCAGGCGCCTTCCGGATCCCGAGCTCGAGGTCGAGCTCCGGCGGCCTTCGCGGGAGAAGGACGGCCCGGGGACCCGCGCGGAGGCCGCGCTCGGCTGGGACCTGTCGGCCGTGCTCGGCCGGCGCCCGGTCGTCGATGCCGCGCGGGCCGAGCTCGACGCGGCCCGCGCGCGCGCGGCTGCCGCGCTCGCCCGGCACGCGTTCGAGGTCGAGAGCACGTTCCACGGACTGGTCGCGGCGCGGCGGAAGCTCGAGCTCGCCCGGACCCGCACCGAGCTGGCCGAGGTCGGCGCCGACGCCGCCCGGGCCGTCGCCGACGCCGGAGGCGCGGCGCCCCTCTCGCCCCTCCGGGAAGCGGCCCGACGCGAGGCCGCCACGTTCGCTCTCGCCGAGGCCGGCCTTTCGGTCGTCGAGGCCGAGGAGCGGCTCGTCGCCCTCCTCGGCGGCGGCGCCGTCCCCGGGGTTCATGACGCGGTCGCCGGCGTCGGAGCCGAAGCGGCCTCCCCCGCACCGCAGGCAGTGGAGCTCGCCGGCCTCGAGGAATCGGCCGTGGCGGCGAGCCTCGAGCTCGCCGAGCTTCGGGCGCGCCTCGGCGCCGCGGAGGCCCGAGCTCGGCTCGCCAGGGCGGAAAGCCGCAGGCCGGGCCTCGAGATCCG
>JAGOBQ010000096.1 GCA_017999215.1 Thermoanaerobaculia bacterium | reverse complement strand
TTCGATGAACAGCTTGGTCATGGTTTTTTCCTGATCGCTGGGGGTGGTGAATGAGGAGAAGGCAAAACAACGGGACATTTTATAAAACAATTCGTGCCCGCAACAAACGGCAAGGACGGCAACGACCAGCTGTATGGCGGATACACCCGGGACACCATGCTCGGTGGATCCGGCGACGACATCGGCTATGGTAATGGCGGCGACGACCTGATCGTCGCAAAGGTCGACCCGCACCACGCCCCGGCGATCGACCAGAAGCTCGAGCTCGTCGTCGAGCTCGAGTCCCTCCACCTCTTCGACGCCGCGACGGAACGCCGTCTGACGGCCTGAACAACGGAGGCACGCGAAATGAAGCTCTCCCGCCTCACGTTCCCGCTCCTCGCCGTCGCGCTCGCCGCGCCGGCGGCTTCGCTCCTCGCCCAGAAGGAGGTCGTCGTCTGGCACGCCTACCGCGCCGAGGAGAAGGAGGCCCTCGAGAAGGTCGTCGCCGCCTACAACGCGACGGTCGCGTCGAAGGGGATCAAGGTGACGACGCTCGCCGTCCCGTACGACGCCTTCGCCGACAAGATCACCGCCGCCGTCCCGCGCGGCAAGGGCCCCGACATCTTCATCTACGCCCAGGACCGCCTCGGCGGCTGGATCGAGGCGGGGAAGACCGTCGAGCCGATCGACTTCTTCCTCGACAAGGCGACGAAGGACCGCTTCATCCCGACGACGATGGAGGCGATGACCTACCGCGGCACCGTCTACGGCCTGCCGCTGAACTACAAGGTCATCACCCTCATCTACAACAGGAAGCTCGTCGCGACGCCGCCGAAGACCTCGAAGGAGCTCGTCGCGACGGCGAAGAAGCTGACCGACGCGAAGTCGGGCCGCTTCGGCCTCGCCTACTCCTACTCCGACTTCTACTACCACGCCGCGCTCCAGAACGCGTTCGGCGGGCGCGTCTTCGACCCGGGACCGAAGCCGGTCCTGAACGCTCCCGAGAACGTGAAGGCGCTCGAGCTCCTCATGAGGTGGTTCACGAAGGACGGCATCCTCCCCGCCGAGCCGTCCACCGCCCTCATCACGTCGCTCTTCAACGGCGGGAAGGCCGCGATGGTCTTCTCCGGCCCCTGGTTCCTCGGCGAGATCGCGAAGGGGGTCGACTACGGCCTCGCGCCCCTCCCGACGATCGACGAGGCGGGCGGCAAGCCGATGCGCCCCTGGATGACCGTGGAAGGGGTCTACGTGACCGCCCCGTCGAAGAGCAAGGACGCCGCCTACGACTTCGCGAAGTACCTCACCGACACGCCGCAGGCGAAGGTGATGGCCGTCGAAGGGCGCCAGACGCCGGCGAACAAGGCCGTCTACGCCGACCCGGCCGTCGCGGGAGACAAGGTCCTCTCGGCCTTCCGCAAGCAGGTCGAGGTCGCGATCCCCATGCCGAACCTCCCCGAGATGACGATGGTCTGGTCGCCCGCCACGACCGCCATGAACACGATCGTCAAGAAGGCCGCCACGCCGAAGGCGGCGATGGACCAGGCGCAGGCCGCCGTCCTGAAGGACGTCGCGGCCCTCCGGAAGTAGTCCCGTGAGCGCACGGCCGGACGAGAACGCGAAGGAGCCCTCCCACCGGCTCCGGTTCGGGGCCGGCCTCCTCCTCGGCACGCTCCTCGTCGCCGGGGTCGGCCACCGGCTCCTGTCGACCGCGCTCGGCGAGACGGCCCGCTTCGGCGAGGACCGCCGCGCCGTCGTCTCCCTCCGCGCGCTGACGGACCTCGTCGCCCGGGCGGGCGACGGAGAGGCCGTCCGCTCGGTCGTCGCCGGCTTCGCGGCGTCGCAGCCCCGGGTCGCCGCGACGCGCGTGGTCCTCTTCGACGGCATCTCCCTCGAGGCCTCGACCGACCCCGCCGACACCGGCGAGGACGCGGCCCCGCGCCGCCTGAAGCGGGAGGAGAAGGAGCTCTACGACCGCGGCCAGCGCCTCCGCGCCGCCATCGAGACGAACCGGGCGGAGGGAGGCGCGCGGAAGGACGAGGTCGAGAAGGCGCGGCTCTCCGACGGCTCCCTGTCGCTCGCGGCGCCGATCGAGCGCGAGGGCGAGGTCGTCGGGATGGTCGAGACCCGGCGCGTCCCTCCCCCGCCGGCGCCGCGCGCCGCGCTCCTGACGACCCTGTCCTACGTCGTCGCTCCCGTCGTCCTCTTCGCGCTCCTCTCGCTCGTCCTCGGCGAGCGGAGGGTGCCGCTCGGCGTCCTCGCCGCGCTTCTCCTCGCCGGCACCGCCTGGGGCTTCGCGGCGCAGTCGTCGGCGAAGCTCTCCCGCGCGCGGACGGCGCTCGAGGCCGACGTCGCGGCGTCGGTGAAGGAGTCGGCCGCGAAGGCGCAGGCGCTCCTCGGCGCGCTCCCCGCGCCGGCGCCTCCGGAGGCGCCCGCCGACGCCGCCGCGCTCGAGGCCGCCCCCGCGGCTCCCCCGGCTCCCCTCGACCCTGCGTCCTGGGACTCCGACGCCTTCCGGCGGCCCCTGGGCCTCTCCGACGGCGCAGGGAACGTCGACGCCGCGAAGGTCGCCTCCGCGGTCGCCTCCGCCCGGGCGACGGTCCGCCGTTCGTCCCTCCTCCTCGGCGCCGTCGCGCTTCTCCTCCTCGGCTTCCTCGGCCTCGGCGGCCTCGCCGCGTTCCTGAAGACGCTGAAGACCCACCGCACCGCCTACGCCTACGTCGTCCCGGCGATGGTCGGGATGGTCCTCCTCGTCTTCTTCCCGTTCGTCTACGGCATCGTCCTGTCGTTCACGGACCAGACGATCTACAACTCCAGCGCGCCTCTCACCGAGATCTGGGTCGGCTTCAAGAACTACGTCTCGATCCTCTCGGACTTCAAGGTCGCCCAGACGGCCGCCGACGGCGGCCTCGTCTTCAACTACCAGAACTTCTACTGGACGCTCTGGATCACGATCGCCTGGACGGTCACGAACGTGACGTACGGCGTCACGGTCGGGCTCATCCTCGCGCTGATCCTGAACACGAAGGGGCTGTCGCTGAAGCCGGTCTACCGGGTCCTCCTGATCCTCCCCTGGGCGATGCCGAACTACATCACCGCCCTCATCTGGCGCGGCATGTTCCACCAGCAGTTCGGCGTCGTGAACCAGGTCGTCCAGATGCTCGGGATGGAGCCGGTCTCCTGGTTCGACACGCCGGTGACCTCCTTCTTCACCGTCTTCGCGACGAACGGGTGGCTCAGCTTCCCGTTCATGATGGTGATCTCCCTCGGCGCACTCCAATCGATCCCGGCCGACCTCTACGAGGCGGCGCGGGTGGACGGCGCCTCGCGGTGGCAGGCGTTCCGATCGATCACGCTCCCCTCGCTGAAGCCCGCGCTCGTCCCGGCAATCATCCTGTCGGTCGTCTGGACGTTCAACATGTTCAACATCATCTATCTCGTGAGTGCGGGGCAGCCCGCCGGCTCGACCGAGATCCTGATCACGCAGTCGTACAAGTTCGCGTTCGAGAAGTACCAGTACGGCTACGCCGCGGCCTACTCCACGGTCATCTTCGCGATCCTGCTGATCTACGGCGTCTTCCAGAACCGGATGACCAAAGCCACGGAGGCCATATGAGCCGATTCCTCGGTCTCATGGGGGGTCCGGGGGGCGCGCGCAGCCAAGCCCCCCGGCGAGCGGCAATCTGATGAGCGCGCCCGCGATGGAGGAGCGCTGACATGGGCCTGCTTACGAAGAAGTCCCGCGCCGGCGCCGACGAGCCGCCTCACTTCCCGATGCACGTCCTCCTCGTCCTGGCCACGCTCTACGCGATCTACCCGGTCCTCTGGGTCCTCTCGATCGCCTTCTCGGGCAAGCAGAGCCTCGCGATCGCCGAGGTCCCGCCCGACCCGACGTTCTGGGACCGCCTCCGGGCCGTGGTCCCCTGGCCGGCCGAGATCTCCTTCTCGAACTTCACCTCGGTCTTCGCCGACCAGCCCTTCGCCACGTGGGTCCTGAACAGCGCCATCGTCTCCGTGGCGACGACGGTCGTCGGCGTCTTCCTCGCGTGCACGGCGGCCTACGCGTTCTCCCGCTTCCGCTTCCCGGGGCGCCAGGCGGGGATGATGTCGTTTCTCGTCTCGCAGATGTTCCCCGGGACGCTGATGCTCATCCCGCTCTACATCATCCTCGTGAAGTGGCTGAACCTCGGATCGACGCGCACGGGCCTCGTCCTCGCGTACTCGACGACCGCGATCCCGTTCTGCGTCTGGATGCTGAAGGGCTACTTCGACACGATCCCGCGCGACCTGGAGGAGGCCGCCCTCATCGACGGCGCCTCCTCGGCGACGATCTTCTGGCGGATCGTCCTGCCGCTCGCGAAGCCGGCCGTCGCCGTGACGGCCCTCTTCTCGTTCATGACCGGGTGGAACGAGTTCATCCTCGCCGCCACCCTGATCGACAAGGAGGCGATGTACACGGCCCCCGTCGGCCTGAAGTTCTTCGTCGGCGGCTTCTCGCAGCAGTGGGGCTACTTCGCCGCCGGCGCGATCGTCGTCTCCATCCCCGTCGTCGCCCTGTTCCTCTTCCTCCAGAAGTACCTCGTCTCCGGCCTGACGGCCGGAAGCGTCAAAGGCTGAATCCGCTCAAGAAAGGGAGGCTCGATATGAAGAGATGGCTTTTCCCGACGTTCGTTCTCCTCGCCGTCGCCCTCGTGGCCGGCACCGCGTTCGCCCAGGAGGTCTCCTTCAAGGACCCGTCCGGCGACGACAAGGGGCCGGGCACCTACGTCTACCCGACCGACAAGGTCTACAAGGCCGGGTCGTTCGACCTCGTCGAGTTCAAGATGAAGGCCTCCGGCGACAAGGCCACCTTCTCGGTCACGCTCGGCAGCGCCCTCGAGGACCCGTGGGGGATGGGCGGCGGCTTCGCGACCCAGATGGTCTTTGTCTTCATCGACACCGACGGCAAGGAGGGGAGCGGCTTCACGAAAGGCCTCCCCGGCCTGAACGTCGCGTTCGCGCCCGCCGACGCGTGGGATAAGTGCGTGATCCTCTCGCCGCAGCCCCAGAACCGGGTCGCGAGCGAGGTCGAGACGAAGGCCGGCTGGGCAAAGGCCGCCGTCCTCGTCCCGACGCGGACGCGCGGCGCCGGCCGTACGATCAGCGGCACCGTGAGCCTCAAGGAGCTCGGCGAGGGAGACCCGGCGAAGTGGGGCTACCAGGTCGTCGTCCAGTCGAACGAAGGGTTCCCCGACAAGGCCGACCTCCTCACCCGCAAGGTGAACGAGTTCGAGGGGCAGCACCGCTTCGGCGGCGGGACCGACGGCGACTGCGACCCGCACGTCATGGACATCCTCGCGGGCAAGGGGACCGGCGACGCTTCCGAGGTCGAAGAGCAGAAGAAGGCGCTCGCCTACGAGTGCGAGGCGGACGGGGCGCCCAAGAAGACGGCGACCCTCCCGATGGTCCGCAAGTAGGCGCGTCCCGTTCCGATTCGAGTGAAGGAGAGTAGAGACATGCGCACGACGAAGACCCTCGGGCTCGTGCTGCTCCTCGTGGCCGTGGCCGTCTCCGGCACGGCCTGGGCGCAGCAGGGCCCGCAGCTCACGATCAGCGGCACGACCTACACGAAGTGGCTCTGGGGCAACAGCCGGGACCAGGGGGCCCTCTACAACTTCAAGGACGCCCCCGGCGAGGGCTACGGCGACAACGGCCAGGGGACCGAGATCGAGCTCCTCCTGAACGCGAAGGTCTCGAAGGCCGTCGAGGTCAACGCCCGCATCCACAGCCGCTTCTACCAGAACTTCTGGACGAACATGGGCGGCTGGGGCAAGCCGTCGGACGACTGCAGCGGCTCCGGCACCTCCGTCGGCTGCGGCGAGTTCGACCCGCGCTCGAACCAGTACATCAAGCTCCGCGGCGTCACGGTGACGCTCACGCCGGGCTACTCCTGGCTCGACTCGGCCACGATCGGCTCGAGCGACTGGGGGATGTTCGACCCGTACGTCGTCGGTCGGATCCGCTACATCGACCGCGACAACGTCCAGGGGCTCCTCTTCCAGGGCTCGGCGATGGACAAGGCGTTCACGTGGGACGCGGCGCGCATCTCCCTGCCGCGCCTCTGGGCCGGCCCCGAGTACAAGACCGGGAACTTCCACGTCGCCGACGGGGCGTACGTGGGCCAGTTCAAGTACTCCGGCGGCTCGACGTGGGACGTCGGCGGCCTCGTCCAGTGGGTGAACGACATCGAGGTCGACTCCCGCGACATCAACTGGGACGACGGCAAGGACACGCGGATGCGGTTCCGCAACACCGTCTTCGGCGCGAAGGTCGGGATCCACCCGAGCGCGACCGTCGACGCGAAGGCCGCGTTCTACTACTCGACCTACGAGTCGGCGAGCGACCTCGCTCCCGCCAGCTTCGGCATGAACGGCTACTCGCCGGTCCCGGCGGGCAAGCACGACGACTGGAGCGGCAAGCTGAACCTCGACTTCGCCGACCTCGGCGGCACGGGCTTCGGCGTCAACGTCGAGGCGTTCCACATCGGCGCCGAGTACGCGTCGGCCATGGCGGCCCGCCGCGAGTCGGACGTCCTCCTCACCGAGGGGCACGACTCCACGTGGGCGCTTCCCGGCCCCGGCAACGCGACCTACGGCATCTGGGGCGGCAACCCGACCGTCATCGGCTACGGCGGCTGGGAGGGGAACGCCCAGCAGGTCGCGACGATCAACGTCGACAACCAGTTCACCGACTTCAACGAGCCGATGGCCGAGACCGCGATCGGCTGGCGGGGGATCACGGTCACCCCGACCTACCAGACCGGCAACCTCGAGCTCGCGGGCGAGTACACCTACCTCACCTACGACACGAACTGGCAGGCCTGGGGCGACGACTCCCGCTCGATCACGAACTCGCCCTTCCCGGCGATGGACATGCAGGTCGGCATGGCGAGCTACCGCTCGGCCTACGCCCCCTTCCAGGACAAGACGACTCACATCGCGCTCCTGAAGGGGAAGTACGTCGTCGAGGCCGGGAAGGGGATCGACCTCTTCGGCAAGATCAAGCTCATCAGCGAGACCGACAAGCGGCTGAACGACGCGAAGTACCTCCCGTACCTCCCCGGCGACTGCGCCACCTCCGGGACGCTCGGCTGCGCGAACCAGAAGAACTTCTACTCCACCGGGAACTCCACCGGCGACTTCTTCAACAACCCCGGCGTCATCACCGGCGCGAACGGCCAGGTCGGCTACCAGTGGAAGCCGTTCGACGACATCTCCGACGACGACCGGGACCTGAGCTACGTGATGGTCCAGGCCGGCGCGGGCTACCAGTGGACGAAGGACCTCTACGGCTCCCTCGAGTACATCTACTACGACGCGGACCTCGAGGACGGCAACACCGCCTTCCAGGCCTACAACATGATGGAGATGGCCTCGGGCAAGCACCAGAAGAACCAGCTCATCGCGAAGTTCCGCTACACGCTCGGCGGCCTCTCCGAGTGCGGCCTCGTCTACGAGTACAACTTCGGCACGTTCAAGCCCGACTACGGCGACGGCTTCGTCCCGACGACGGCGAGCGAGGAGACCGCGAAGAGCGTCCACGTCCCGGTCGGCTCCCTCGGCTTCTTCAACCGCTACGGCGGCTGGAACACGATGGAGAAGCGCGACTTCGACCAGCAGCGCCTCAAGGCCTACCTCAAGATCCTCTTCTAGGACCCCTCCCGGAGGGACGGAAGGGCCCGGCGGCTTCGGCCGCCGGGCCCTTTTTCCTGCGCCGCCGCCCTCCGCCTGCGGCAAGATCCCGGAATGACCTCCCGCCCGCCGTGCCTCCGACGGGGCGCCGCCGTGCTCGCCGCGCTCCTTCCGCTCCTCGCTCCGCGAACCGCCGGCGCCGACGACGGCGCTCTCTTCGTCGTGACCGACCCCGAGAGGGACGACCACGGCGACGGGCACCTCACCTACCCGGTGCGGAGCCGCAACGACATGCTCCCCGGCCACCTCGACCTCGTCTCCTTCGCCGCCCGGCGCGAAGGGGACGGGACGATGTTCGAGGTGACGTTCGCGCGCCCCGTCGTCCGGACGGAGAAGGTGCCGCTCGACGGGGGCGGGACGCTGATGACCGACGTCATGCGCCTCGGCTTCTACACCTTCAACGTCGACGTCTACGTCGACACCGACCGGGTCCCGGGCTCGGGCAACACCGAGACGCTCCCGGGGCGGAACGCCGAGGTCGACCCGTCCGGTGCCTGGGAGAAGGCGATCTGCCTCACGCCGCTCCCCGGGCCCGCCGAAACCCTCCTCCGGCGGAGCCTCACGCAGAGGGTCCGAAAGGAGAACGCCGGCGGGCCGGCCCGTCCGCGCGACTCCCGCGACGCCGAGAAGGCGGAGATCCGCGACGAGGTCACGCGGATGCTCGCCGAGTCGGTCTTCTTCCCGTCCCGCGTCGAGGTCCACGGGCGCCGCGTCCGGTTCTTCGTGCCCGACCACTTTCTCGGAGGCCCCCCGAGCGCCGACTGGGGCTACGTCGTGGCCGTCTCCGGGGCCGACGTCGCCGGGCGGTACGACATCGGAAAGCTCGCCGGCCTGAAGCGCGAGGACGGCGACGAGCCGCTCTTCATCATGCGCGCCGGTGCGGGGCGCTCCTCCGACGCGTTCGGCGGGGCGGACGAGGACGACCGGAAGCCCTGCCCCCTCGTCGACGTCCTCGTCCCTCCCGGGACGACCCAGGCGAAGGTCCTCGGGAACTTCGACCCGCGGGAGGGACGGCGCGTGAGGCTCCCGGCCGTCGTCCCCTCCGCGCTCGGGCGCGGCGCCGCGAAGTAGACCCGCTCCGGACCGCGCCGCCTCAGACGCGGGCGAGTCGGCTCTTCCTCCGGCCGTACGCGAAGTAGATGACCATCCCCGCGGCGAGCCAGATCACGAAGCGCTCCCAGGTGAGCGCCGGGAGCTTCGCCATCAGCGCGAGGCACATCGCGATCCCGAGGAGCGGGACGAGCGGGACGAACGGCACGCGGAACTTCCGGGGCCGGTCGGGCTCCCTGTAGCGCAGGACGAGGATCCCGATGCAGACGAGCGCGAACGCGAAGAGCGTCCCGATGTTCGTCAGCTGGATGATCTCGTCGATGTTCGCGACCGCCGAGAACGTCGCGACGAAGACGCCCGTCAGGATCGTCCCGACGTGGGGCGTCCGGAACTTCGGGTGGACCTTCCCGAACCAGGGGCCGAGGAGCCCGTCCCGCGACATCGCCATCAGGATGCGCGGCTGGCCGAGCTGGAAGACGAGGAGGACGGCCGTCATCGAGAAGACCGCGCCGGCCGCGAGGAGCCCGGCCGCCCAGTCCTGCTTCACCCAGGCGAGCGCCGCGGCGAGCGGGTCGGCCACCCCGACGAGCTTCTGGTAGGGGATCATCCCGGAGAGGACGAGGGCCGCCGCGACGTAGAGGAGCGTGCAGACGAGGAGCGACCCGAGGATGCCCCTCGGCATGTCGCGGCCGGGGTCCTTGCACTCCTCGGCCGCCGTCGAGATCGCGTCGAACCCGATGTAGGCGAAGAACATCAGGGAGGCCCCCACCCAGACCCCCGAGAAGCCCCCCGGGAAGAACGGCGTCCAGTTCGCCGGCTTCACGAAGAAGGCGCCGACGGCGACGAAGAAGAGGAGCGTCGCGACCTTCAGGACGACGATGAAGTCGTTGACCCGGGCCGACTCCTTGATCCCCCGGACGAGGAGGATCGTGATCGCGGCCGTGATGAGCGCCGCGAGGAGGTTGAAGACGATCGGGACCCCGAAGAGCTCCGGGTGGTGGAGGTGCGCCTGGTAGGCGACCGCCTGCTCGGGCGAGAGCGCGCCGACGCCCCCCGCGGCCGCGGCCTTCGCCGCGAGGAGCGTCGAGCGGTAGTCCGTCGCGAGGAACGCGGGGAACTCCAGGCCGAAGCCGAGGAGGAGCTGGCGGAAGTAGGCCGCCCACGAGATCGCCACGGCGATGTTCCCGACGGCGTACTCGAGGATCAGGTCCCACCCGATGATCCAGGCGACGAGCTCGCCGAGCGTGGCGTAGCTGTAGGTGTAGGCCGACCCGGCGACCGGGACGAGGCTCGCGAACTCCGCGTAGCAGAGGCCGCAGAAGCCGCAGGCGAGGGCCGTCAGGAGGATCGAGACGACGATGCCGGGACCCGCCGGGGGGAGCGTTCCGCCCCCCGAGGTGGCCGTTCCGAGCGTCGCGAAGATGCCGGCGCCGATGATCGCGCCGATCCCGAGGGCGACGAGGTCGACGGCCGTCAGCTCCCGCTTCAGCCCTTTCCCGGTGTCGGCCCCCTCGGCGACGAGCTGGTCGATCGGCTTCGTTCGGAAGAGGTTCATGCGCGGCTCCTCGTCGGTTCGCGTTCGGCGCGGCGTCAGGGGGCGAGCCGGGGAAGGATCTCCTGGAGCGTCCGGATCGTCTCGTACCCGTCGCCGGCGACGCCGGCGCGGTCGAGGAGGAGGGCCGGGAGGCCGGCGGAGCGCGCCCCCTCGTAGTCCTCCGTCGGCGAGTCGCCGACGTGGAGCGCCTCGTGGGCGGCGACGTCGACGGCGGCCAGCGCCGTGTCGAAGATGGCGCGGGCCGGCTTGCTCGCTCCGACGAGCGCCGAGACGACGACGCCGTCGAAGAAGCGGGTCAGGTCGAGCCGGTCGAGGAGGGCGGGGAGCGTCGAGTCCCAGTTGCTGACGACGACGAGCTTCATCCCCCTGTCGCGGAGGGCCTCGAGCACCTCGAGCACCTCCGGGTAGAGGACCCAGCTCTCCTGGCGGGCGAAGTGGACGATCAGGTCG
>JAGOBQ010000095.1 GCA_017999215.1 Thermoanaerobaculia bacterium | reverse complement strand
GCTCGCCGAACGCGATGAGGCCGACGGTCAGGATGATGAAGATGGAGGCGATCGGGAGGAGGTCGGCCACCGGGGCGCGGAGCCCGCCGGCCGACCAGAGCGGCCAGAGGTTGATCCCCATCGAGACGCCGATGATCACGCAGCCGACGATCATCGACTTCACCGGCTTCATCTTCCCGAAGAGGCTCGTGACGAGGAGCTGGAAGACGACGATGACGAACGGGTTCGCGGCGGTGTAGAGGTCCATCGCCGGGCTCGTCTCGACGACCCGCTTCACGTAGAGCGGCATGACGTTGTAGACCTGGTTGTAGAGGAAGAAGAAGCCGCTGATGACGACGAGGAAGAGCGCGAATCGCGGGTTCTTCAGGACCAGGACCATGTCGAGGAGGATCCGGCCCGGGGTGCGCTTCGGCTTGACGGGGGCGTCCGCCGCGACCGCCGGCTCCTTGTAGAAGAGGAGGACGACGAAGAAGGCGACGACGGAGGCCGCGGTGGCGACGGCGAAGATGTACGAGAGGGCGCCGCTCCCCTCGGCGAGCTCGGGCGAGGGACGGAGCTTCAGGGCCTGCGAGATCCCGAGGCCGGCGCCCGAGATGATCACGAACGCGCCGAGCGTGGTCTTCGCGATCGTCCCGGGCTTCTCGCGGTTCGTGACGTTCCACCGCACGAGGAGCGTCAGGAGTGCCGCGGCGACGCCGCAGACGGCGACGACGGCCAGGATCAGGACGACGTCGGGACGGGTCCTCACGACGTACGCGGTGCCGCGTCCGAAGAGCGACCCGATGTTGATGATCATGTAGAAGATCGCGAAACCGAGCGTGGCGAGCGCGCCCGAGGTCTTCTGCACGGTCCCGGAGATGCAGGGCTTGATGACGGAGCCGCCGATGCCGATCAGGAGAATGCCGGCGACGAGGACGCCCACGAGCCCGGAAGACGCCGTGAACTCCTTCCCGACGGTCGCCGAGAGCTTCGCCCCCCCGAACCAGACGGGCGACCCCATCAGCATGTAACCCGCGGCGAGCAGGACGAACGCGACGAGGAGCGACTTCCGGAACCCGACCTGGTCGGCGATCGTGCCGGAGAGGATCGGGAGGAAGTAGACGAGCGTCCAGAGGACGCTGTTCAGATTCGAAGGCCAGTACTCGCCGAGCCCGAGCTGCCCGAGGTAGATGACGACGAAGCTCGCCATCGAGTAGTAGGCGGCGCGCTCGAAGAGCTCGGTGACGTTGGCGGTCCAGAAGACGGCGGGAAAGCGGTTCTGCTTCTCGTCGGTCATGACGATCGGGGATTGTAGAGGGGCGCCGGGCGTCGCGTCTGCCTTAGACTCGACCGGATGGGCGCGGCGGGGCGGATGGCCCTCTTCCTGGGAATCGTTCTCTCCGTCTGGAGCGCGTTCCACGCGTACGCGTTCCTGCGAGCCTTCTCGATCCCCGCGCTCTCGCGGGCGGTCCCGTTCGTCGGGCGCGCCGTGCTCTTCGGGCTGCTCTGGCTCTCCTACCCGCTGGGTCGCGTCCTCGCCCGGAGGGCTCCCGGAGCGGTCGCCCGGGCCGTCGAGCTCGCAGGCGCCGTCTGGATGGGGACGCTCTTCCTGCTGGTGGTCGCGTTCCTCGCGGCCGATCTCGTGACGGGTTTCGGGAAGCTCTGGCCGGCCGGAGCGGTCCCCGCGCGGTCGGTGGCGCTGGGCGTGGCGCTCGCGCTCTCCGTCGTCGCGCTCGTCCAGGCGGCGCGCGGCCCGCGCGTCGTCCGGCACGAGGTCCGGGTCCCGTCTCTGCCGGCGGAGCGGGAGAAGCTGAAGCTCGTCCAGCTCTCGGACCTCCACCTCGGCTCGCTCCTCGGCGAGCGCTGGCTCGCGCGGAGGATCGCGCAGGTCGAGTCGCTCTCTCCCGACCTCGTCGTCGTGACGGGGGACCTCGTCGACGGCGAGGCGCGCGCGGTCGAGCCGCTGGCTCCCGTCCTCCGGACGCTGACGGCGCCTCTCGGCGTCTGGGGGGTGACGGGGAACCACGAGTACTACGCCGGCCTCGAGAAGTGCCTCTCGGTCCTCGCCGCGGGCGGCATCCGCGTCCTCCGGGACGAGTGGGCCGAGGCCGCGCCGGGCGTCGTCCTCTCCGGAGTCGACGACTTCACGGCGCGCCGGCAACTCGGCCTCGAGGGAAAGGCCCTCGACGCGGCGTTCGCAGGTATCCCGGACGGCGCGGTCGTCGTCCACCTTTCCCACTCTCCGCTCCTCATCCGCGAGGCGGCGGCGGCGGGCGCTCGGCTCATGCTCTCCGGCCACACCCACGGCGGGCAGCTCTGGCCGTTCGTCTACCTCTCGGCGATCCCGTATCCGTTCCAGGCGGGACGCTACGAGGTGGACGGGATGACGCTCGTCGTCTCGCGCGGCACCGGGACGTGGGGGCCTCCGATGAGGCTCTTCCGGCGATCCGAGATCGTGGAGGTCGTTCTCCGGAGGTGAGGCACCGCCTCTTCTCGGTCGCCTCCATCGCCCTCTTCCTGGCGTTCCCAGCGCCGCCGGCCGAGGCGGTCCGCTCGGCGCTCCGCGTCTACACGCCGCGGGACGGGCTCCCTCAGCTCCAGGTGACGGCCCTCTGCCAGGACCGATCCGGGTACCTGTGGGTCGGGACCCTCGCGGGGGGAGTCGGTCGGTACGATGGAAGGCGGTTCGAGATCGTCGACGCGGCGACCGGCCTGCCCGGCTCTTCGATCGCGTCGGTCTCCTGCAGCGCCGGAGGAGATGTCTTCGTCGGCACCACGAACGGAGGCGCGGTCTTCTCGGGCGGGGCGTGGTCGACGCTCGCGGCGCCGCCCGGGCCGACGCCGGCCGTGAACGCGCTCCTCGCGCTCGAGGACGGCCGGCTCTTCGCCGCCGCCGCGGGAGGCCTCTTCGTGGCCCCGTCGCCGGATGCGCCGTGGGATGCGGTGCCGACCGTCGGAGGGCTCGAGGGAGCGGAGGCGGTCGCGCTGCATCGGACCTCCGACGGGACGCTCTGGGTCGGGACGGTGCGCGGGCTCGGTCGAATGCTCCCGGGCGGGGCGCTCACGCGATATGCCTCCAGTGATCTTCCGCGGGGCTCCGCGAGCGTCATCGCTCCGGGTCGGAAGGGAGGCCTGCTCGTCGGCCTCGCCGAGTTCGGCCTCTTTACCCTCGACCCGGCGACGGGGACCGCGCGGAGGATCGGCGACGACGCCGTGCCGGGGCGGAACGTCTCTGCCGTCATTCACGATCCGGACGGCGACGGGACCTGGATCGCCACGAGCGATCGCGGGGCCTTTCGCTGGGACGGACGGACGGGTTTCGAGCATCTCGGTCCGTCCGAGGGACTCCCCGACGCGCGGGTCTGGTCGGTCCTCGTCGATCGCGAGGGGATCGTCTGGCTCGGGACCGATTCGGGACTCGCGAAGCGGGGCGCGACCGCTTTTCGCACGTTCGGCCCGGAAGACGGGCTTCCGGCAGCCTCGCCCCTCTACGGGATGGCCGAGACGCCCGGCGGCGTCCTCTGGTTCGGAGCGCACGACCGGGGTCTGCTCCGGCGGAACCCGGACGGCACGTTTCGCCTCTTCACGAACCGGGACGGCCTGCCGCACACGGAGGTGCGCTCGTTCTGCGTGACGCCGGACGGCGAACTCGTGGCGACGACGTTCCGCGGAGCGGTCCGAATCGCAGGGGATCGAGTCCTTCCCTTCCGGCTCCCCGAAGGGGCTCCGGGGGCGATCGACAAGATCGCCTTCCGCCCGGACGGGACGCTCCTCCTCGGCTCGGCGCGGCAGGGGCTCTTCGTCGTGCGCGAGGGCGCACTTTCGAGAATCGGCCAGCCCGTGGGCGACTCGGTCTCCGTGATCCACGCGGGACGGCGGGGGACCGTCTGGATCGGGGGGCCGGGATGGGGTGCCGTCGCCCTCCGGGACGACGCTCCGCCGCAGGCGCTCGGCACGGCGGACGGGCTTCCCTCGAACGTCGTCACGTCGATCCTGGAGGACCGTCGAGACGGGCTCTGGATCGCCACGGACCGCGGGGTCTTCCACCGGACGCGCGAGGGCGCGGTCCGCGTTCTCGACGCGCGGAGCGGTCTTCCCGACTCCTACGTCTACTGGGTCGGCGAAGAGGCGGACGGGCACGTCTGGGCCGGCACGAACCGGGGGGCCGCGCGCATCGCCCCGTCGGGAGAGGTCCGGGTCTTCACGACGAACGATGGTCTCGGCTCGGACGAATGCAACGAGGACGGCTTCTTCGCCGATTCGCAGGGGCGTGTCTGGATCACGACCGACGGCCTCTCTCTCTTCCGAGGGCTTCCCGCCCCGCGCCGGTCCGTCCCCCCGCTCGTCGCCGTCTCGGAGGTCCGGGTCGGCACGACCCGGGTCGTCCCCTCTCGACTCGTGGAGCTTCCGGCCCGTCACGAGCCGCTCACGTTCCGTTTCGCGGCGCTCTCGTTTCTGGACGAGGTGGCGACGCGGTTCCGCTATCGCCTCGTCGGCCTCTTGGAGGCCTGGACGACCGCGGAGCCGGGGCAGTCGGAGACGACGTACGGGGGGCTCGGACCCGGCGCCTACCTCTTCGAGGTGACGGCGACGACCGTGGACGGGCGCGTGCCGGACGCCCCGGCCTCCGTGCGTGTGAGCGTGGCCAGCCCCTGGTGGTGGAGGTTGCCGGTCGTTTTCGGCGGCCTCGCCATTGCCTTCGCCGGCCTCGCCGTCGTCCTCCGGGTCCGTGAGCGAAGGCTCGTCGCGGCCCGCAGCCGCCTCGAGAAGACGGTCGCCGAGCGGACGGAGGAGCTGCGCACCCTCAACGCCCAGCTCACGGAGCTCGCCATCACGGACCCGCTCACCGGTCTCCCGAACCGCCGTTCGATCCTCGACTCGGCCTCCGAAGCGTTCTCCCTGGCGCGACGCCGCCGCATCCCCCTCGCCCTCGCGATGATCGACTTCGACCACTTCAAGGCGATCAACGACACGCTGGGGCACGCCGAGGGAGACCGGCTGCTCGTCGAAGGGACCCGACGGATGCTGGAGGGGCTCCGAACCGAGGACGACCTCGGACGCTACGGCGGAGAGGAGTTCCTCGCCGTCTTCCCGCTGACGGACGCCGAGGGGGCGGCGTCGGTCGGGGAGCGTCTCCGCAGGGCGGTCTTCGCGGTGCACCTGTCGGCGCCGGTCCCCGGGGCGACGACGCGCGACCGGGCCTCCGTGAGCGTCGGCGTCGCGACGCTCCGGGAAGAGGACACCAGCCTCGACGGGCTCCTGCGCCGGGCCGACGCGGCGCTCTACGAAGCGAAGCAGGCCGGCCGGAACCGCGTCGTCGTCCGCTGACGGGCGGCCGCCCCCGGCCGCCCTCGACCCGGGAGCGGGCCGGCTCCTCCGGCCAGCCTGTGACTTTGTGTCGCACATCCGGTCGTCGCGGAACCTTCCCGGCTCTCCATCGTAACTGCGGCATGACCCCTGAATCGAACGTCTCCGATGGGACGGATCGCCCCACTCCGGGGTCGTGGAGGTCGGGCATGGGCAAGCTCTTCAAGGTCCTTCTCGGGCTCGTCGTCCTGGGCGGCGTCGTCACCGGGATCTACGCTCTCGCGAGCTCGGGAAAGAAGGACGACGGCGGCGTCAAGATCGTCGTCGCCGAGTCGGGCTCGATCACCGAGAAGGCGCTCGCGGTGGGGCAGATCCAGCCGCGCCAGAAGTTCTCGGTGAAGTCGAAGATCTCCGGGATCGTGAAGAGCTGCCGGGTCGAGGTCGGCGACAGCGTGAAGGCGGGCGACCCGATCCTCGAGATCCAGCCCGACCCGACGCCGCTCGAGGTGACCGAGGTCGACCGCCGCCTGGAATCGGCGACGGCGTCGTTCGAGCGCGCGAAGGCCGAGTACGACCGGGCGAAGGAGCTGAACCGCCAGGGGATCACCGCCCGGTCCGACGTCGACGTAAAGCGCGAGGCGTTCGAGCTCGCGAAGATCGCCGTCGCGAAGGCCGACCAGGACCGCGAGCTGACCCGGAAGGGGAAGATCACGTCGATCGCCTCCGGCATCGACTCGATCATCCGGGCGCCCGCGGCCGGGACGATCCTGACCCGCGCCGTCAACCCGGGCGACCCCGTCGTCCCGCTCACGTCGTACCAGCCCGGCACGGAGCTCGCGACGATCGCCGACATGAACGATCTGATCTTCAAGGGGACGGTCGACGAGATCGACGTCGGCAAGCTCCACGTCGGCCTCGTGGCCCGGATCAAGGTCGGCGCTCTCCCGACCGACGTCGTCACCGGCAAGGTCGCGCGGATCGCTCCGCAGGCGCAGCAGAAGGACGGCGCGACGCTCTTCGACGTCGAGATCGAGCTCGACCCCGGCCAGAAGATCGTCCTCCGCGCCGGCTACTCGGCGAACGCGGACCTCATCATCCGGGAGAAGAAGGACGTCGTGACGATCCCGGAGCGCCTCGTGACGTTCGAGGACGGCGGGAAGAAGGCGTTCGTGGAGCTCCCGGGCAAGGACCCGAAAGCCGAGCCGAAGAAGGTCGAGATCCAGACCGGCATCTCCGACGGCCTGAACATCGAGGTGACCTCGGGCCTGAAGAAGGGCGACCAGGTCGTCCAGCGGCCTCCGAAGACGATCAGCTGAAGCCGGGAATCGACGGGAGGTTTCGACGTGCTCCGCGACGCGCTGCTGCAGCTCCACCGCGACCTGAAGAGCCAGAAGCTCCGGACGCTCCTGACGGTCTTCGGGCTCGTCTGGGGGACGGTCGCGGTCACGCTCCTCCTCGCCTTCGGCACCGGGTTGAAGAAGCAGCTCATCAAGACGACGGCCGGCCTCGGCGACCGGATCTGCATCTCCTGGCCCGGCCTCACGTCGATCCCCTACCAGGGGCTCGGCAAGGGGCGGCGGATCCGGATCACCGACGAGGACCTCCAGGCCGTGCGGCCGCGCGTCGACGGCCTGAAGCGGATGTCGAGCGAGTACAGCGACGGCTGGAAGATGGTCTACAACCTCCGGACCTTCCCCGTCGACGTCTCCGGCGTCTCGCCCGAGTTCGGCGAGATGCGGAACCTGATCCCGGTGCCGGGCGGCCGGTTCCTGAACGACCTCGACATGCGGGACCAGCGCCGCGTCGTCTTCCTCGGCAACAAGGTCGCCGAGGACGTCTTCGGCAAGGGGACGGACCCCGTCGGGAAGACCGTCCTCTTCAACGGCTCGCCCTTCCTCGTCATCGGCGTCCTGACGGCCAAGCAGCAGGACTCGAGCTACAACAGCCGCGACAGCGACCTCTCCTGGATCCCGGGGACGACGTTCCGCGCGCTGACCGGACGGAAGTACCTCTCGAACTTCGTCTACCAGCCCGCCTCGGCCCTCGAGTCGAAGGCGGTGACGGAGAGCCTCCGGTCGGCGCTCTCGCGGCGGCTCAAGTTCGACCCCGAGGACAAGGAGGCCTTCTCGGTCTGGGACGTCACCGAGCAGTTCCAGTTCTTCGAGGTCTTCATGCTCGCCTTCACGCTCTTCCTCGGCATCGTCGGCTCGCTCACGCTCGTCGTCGGCGGGATCGGCGTCTCGAACATCATGAACGTCGTCGTCGACGAGCGGACGAAGGAGATCGGCATCAAGATGGCGCTCGGCGCCAAGTCGGGGGCGATCCTCCGGCAGTTCCTCGTCGAGACGCTCATCGTGACCGCGATCGGCGGCCTCGCCGGCTTCGCGATCTCGCTCGGCATCTGCGCCGTCTTCCCCTCGAGCCTCGAGGAGTACGTCGGCCGGCCGGAGGTCTCCCCGCTCGTCGCGGGGATCACCGTCGGCATCCTCGGCGTCATCGGCCTCCTCGCCGGCTGGTTCCCGGCGCGCTCGGCCGCGCGCCTCGACCCCGTCGTGGCGATGAAGATGTAGGGGGCGGGCCGTGAAAGTGATCTTCCACCTCTTCCTCCAGTCGGCCACGCTCGGCCGCAAGCGCGCGTTCCTGACGATCGCCGCGATCGCCTGGGGAACCGTCGCGATCCTCCTCCTCCTCGCGTTCGGCGAGGGGCTGAAGCGGCAGCTCGGGTCGAACGCGCGCGCGATGGGCGAGAACATCGGCGTCATGTGGATGAGCGAGACGACGAAGGCCTGGAAGGGGATGAACCCCGGCCGGCCGATCCGCGTCCGCATCGACGACCTGCCGGTCCTGAAGTCCCGGCTCCCCGAGCTCGAGGACCTCATCGGCGAGGCGATCCAGTGGCGGACGAACCTGACCGCGGGGAAGAAGACCGTCGCGGGCCGCGTCAAGGGCGTCAGCCATCCCTACGGCGAGGCGCGCAAGCAGTACCCGGTCGCCGGCGGCCGCTTCCTCTCCCCGCTGGACGAGGCGGAGCGGCGGCGCGTGATCTTCCTCGGCAACGAGCTCGCCGACGACCTCTTCGGCAAGGAAGACCCGGTCGGAAAGACGCTCCTCGTCGCGAACGCGCCGTTCACCGTCGTCGGCGTCATGCAGAAGAAGACGCAGATGGGCGCCTACGCGGGGATGGACAAGGACCACTCCATCATCCCGATCTCGACCTGGAAGGCGCTCTTCGGCCGGCCGACGGTGAACAACCTCGTCCTCAGGGTGAGCGACCCGTCGAAGATGAAGGACGCGATCTCGAGGACCCGGGAGGTCATCGCGGCCAAGTACGGGTTCGACCCCTCCGACGAGCGGGCCCTGCCGACGTGGGACACGGTCGAGTCGCAGAAGATGACGCGGAACATGACCGTCGGGATCCAGATGTTCCTCGGGATCATCGGCGCCCTCACGCTCCTGATCGGCGGCGTCGGCGTCGCGAACATCATGTACGCGGTCGTCAAGGAGCGGACGCGCGAGATCGGCGTGAAGATGGCCCTCGGCGCGAAGGCGGGCTGGATCACCGGCCCGTTCGTCCTCGAGGGGCTCTCGTACACCCTCGTCGGCGGCGCGGCCGGGATGCTCATCGCGACGCTGATGATCCTCGGGATGAGCTTCATCCCGACCGAGGGGAACCAGGTCATGGAGTTCCTCGGCACGCCGAAGCTCTCTCCCGCGATCGGCGCCGCCACGGCCTCGATCCTCGGCGTCATCGGCCTCCTCGCGGGCTACTTCCCGGCGCGGCGCGCCGCCGCGATCGACCCCGCCTCCACCCTCCGCTACGAGTAGGAGCCCGCCATGTCGAGCCGTGCAGAGAAGACCCCTCTCCCGACCGGTCGCGCCATCATCGAGATGGCCGGGATCCGGAAGGTCTACGACACCGGGAAGGTGAAGGTCGAGGCGCTCAAGGGCGTCGACCTGAAGATCGAGAAGGGGGAGTTCGTCGCCATCGTCGGGCCGTCCGGCTCCGGCAAGTCGACCCTCATGAACCTCCTCGGCTGCCTCGACACGCCCTCCGGGGGCGACTACTTCATCGGCGGCGAGAAGGTCGCGGGGCTGACGCGGGACGCCCTCGCCGAGGTGCGGAACCGGCGCGTCGGTTTCGTCTTCCAGGCCTTCAACCTGCTGCCGCAGATCAGCGCCTTCGAGAACGTCGAGATGCCGCTCGTCTTCGGCGGAGTCCCGCCGAAGGTCCGCCGCGCGAAGGTGGCCGAGCTCCTCGGGAAGGTCGGCCTCGGCGACCGGATGGACCACAAGCCGACGGAGCTCTCGGGCGGCCAGATGCAGCGCGTCGCCATCGCCCGCGCCCTCGCGATGGACCCCGACATCGTCCTCGCCGACGAGCCGACCGGCAATCTCGACACGACCTCGGGGACCGACATCATGGGGGTCTTCCTCGACCTCTGGAGGTCGGGCTCGACGCTCGTCGTCATCACGCACGACATGGCGCTCGCCCGGCGCGCGAGCCGGATCGTCGAGATCCGCGACGGCCGGATCGTCAGCGACCGGCCGGCGGAGGAAGCGGCGTAGGGCGTCACCCCGCGAGACGTCGCAGCCCTTTCGCCGATCGTCCGCGCTCCGTTCGGCGAGCGGATGCCGTGAGCGACCGCGATGCTAGGATCCTCGTCGGACCCGTCGAACGGGTTCCTTCCGCGCGGGCTCCTCCGCCGCCGGGCCGTTCGCGTGAGCCGGATGAAACCCTGATGGTGACAATCTACGTCATCGCTCCGCTGCTGCTCCTGGGGGTCGTCCTGGCGGCCGTGTGGCTCGATCGGTTCAGCGTGCCCGTCATCCTCGTGGCTCTGGGGCTCGGATTGCTGGCCGGCAGCGACGTCCTCGGCCTGTGGCACTTCGACGACGTCGACCTGGCGAACCAGGTTGCGAACGCGGGCCTGGTGTTCATCCTGTTCCACGGCGGGCTCGTCACGAAGGGCAGCGTCCTTCGCACGGTCGCGCTCCCGGCGGGCGGAATGGCGACCTGGGGTGTGGTGCTGACGGCGGCCACGATGTTCGGCATCCTTCATCTCGGTCTGGGATGGGCGTTCGAACGCTCGCTCCTCCTCGCCGCCGTGATCTCGTCGACGGACGCGGCCGCGACCTTCTCGATCCTCCGTCGCCAGTCCCTTCGGCCGCGCCTCGCTTCGACGATCGAGGTCGAGAGCGCGGCGAACGACCCCATGGCGATCCTTCTCACGCTCGTCGTCGTCGAGGCGCTGACCGCCGGCAACGGCCTGGGCTGGACGATCCTGCCCGTGTTTGCATGGAAGTTCGTCGCCGGGCCGGTGCTGGGCTGGCTGCTCGCGCGCCTCGCGCTCGCGATCTTCGACCGGCTGCACCCGCAGGATCGAGGCTACTACTACGTGCTGCTGCTCGCCGTCGTGCTGCTGACGTTCGGCCTCGCGGAGGCGGCGAAGACCAGCGGGATGCTCGCGGTATTCACGGCGGTCC
>JAGOBQ010000597.1 GCA_017999215.1 Thermoanaerobaculia bacterium | reverse complement strand
CGGGGCCGGCCCTCGCGCACCTTGCGGGGCGCCTCCCGCGCGACGCATTCCTCGCGTCGGCGGTCCCCGGCTACCGGGCCGCGCTCGCGGTCAACGCCCTGCCGGGCGGGAAGGTGATGGCCCTCGGCTTTCCCGGACCGTACTACCTGGCGCGTCCATGGGTCGCCGAGGGGGTCGTGAACGAGCCCCCGCTCCGCCTCTGGCTCGACGACGGGGCCGACGGGGATGGCCTCCTCGCGCGTTGCCGCGACCTCGGGGTGACGCATCTCCTCGTCACGCCCGGGTGGGGAGGAGGGACGAGCGCGAGCCTCTGGCCGCTCGCGCGGAGCCGGGAAGAGGCGGAGACGCTGGTCGCCTTCCGCTCCCGCCTCAGGCTCGTCGCGACGGTCGACGGGGTCGACGTCTTCGAGCTGCCGCGCTGACCGGCGCGGCGAGGACCGAGCGGGCCACCTCGAGCTTCCGGTCGAACGCGGCGAGGTCGTTCGTCTCGACGAGCGCGCGCCAGGAGGAGAGCTCCTCGGCCAGGAGGTCGAAGAGGGCCGGCGTGCGCGGGTTCCGGGCCTGGATCGGGAGCGTCAGGTCCGGGGCCTGGTGGAGGATCGGCGCGGCGAGGAGGCAGAGGTTGCGGAAGCTCGTCGAGGCGAGGCCGTCGAGGCTCTTCACCTTCACTCCCTCGCGGGCGAGCGTCGAGCCCGCGAGGAGCGAGAGGAGGTGGGCGAGGCCGAGGGTCCGGGCGACCCATCGGTCGTGGTCGTCGATCGGAATCGTCGCGAGCCTGAGGCCGAAGCCGGAGAAGAGACGCGTCGTCGCGCGCGTGGCGGCAGGGACGCCGGCGTCGCAGACGATGAGGTTCTGCCCCGCGAGCGTGCGGACGCCGGGGCCGAACATCGGGTGCGCCGACGCGACCGTGAGGCCGCGGCGCGCGGCCCGCGCGTAGAGCGGCAGGAGCGGCCCCTTCACGCTCGCCACGTCGAGAACGAGGCCCGGGGGCGAGAGCGCGAGGACCTCCGCGAGGACGGCGGGGGTCGCCTCGAGCGAGGTGGAGACGACGACGACGTCCGCCGCGGCCACGGTCTCGAGCGGGACCGAGGGGAAGCCGGCGAGGCGAGCTCCCGGGTCGTGGATCGCGACGGCCCGTCCGGCGTCGCGGAAGCTCCGGGCGAGGAGGCGCCCCATCCGACCCGCGCCGCCGACGATCAGGATCGTCCGCAGAGGCCGCGCGGCGGCCCGTCCGCTCCCGGCGGTCGCCGTCCGAGTCCCTCCGCGTCGGGAGGCGCCGCCCGGCGGCATCGACCTACCGCGCGACGCGCAGGAAGCGCTTGCCGAGCCGCACGTACCGCGCGGAGCCGGGCTCGAGCGCGAACGGCTCCGCGGGGTTCTCGGCCTTCGCGAACGTCACGCCGTCCTCGGAGGTGGCGACGGCCCCTTCCTTCACCTTCTGCCGCGCGACGTTCTTGCTCGCGGCGAGGCCGACGGCGACGAGGAGCGAGGCGAGGTCGGCGGGGGGTGGATCGGGGAGGGCCATCGTGTCGGCCTTCACCGGTCCCTCGGCCTTCGCGAAGCGCCGCTCGAATTCCGCCTCGGCGGTCGCGGCGGCCTCGGTGCCGTGGAAGTCGGTGACGAGCTGGCGGGCGAGGTCCATCTTCACCCGCTTCGGGTGCTTCGCGCCCGTGGCGACGTCGGCCTTCAGGGCGTCGATGTCGTGCGGGAGAAGGTCGGTCAGGAGGGTCCACCAGGTCCACATCATGTCGTCCGAGACCGACATGACCTTCCCGAAGATCTCGTCGGGCGGCTCGTTGATCCCGACGTGGTTTCCGAGCGACTTCGACATCTTCTCGACGCCGTCGAGGCCGACGAGGAGCGGCGTCGTCATGACGCACTGCGGGGCGAGGCCGTAGCTCCGCATCAGCTCGCGCCCGACGAGGAGGTTGAAGAGCTGGTCGGTTCCGCCGAGCTCGACGTCGGCCTTCAGCGCGACGGAGTCGTACCCCTGGCAGAGCGGGTAGAGGAGCTCGTGGACCGAGATCGGCTGGCCCGCCTTGAAGCGTTTGGCGAAGTCGTCCCGCTCGAGGAGCTGGGCGACGGTGTAGCGCCCGGCGAGGCGGACGAGGCCGTCGGCGCCGAGGGCTCCGAGCCAGCGGGAGTTGAAGTCGACGACGGTGGTCTCCCGGTCGAGGATCCTGAAGACCTGCGCCTTGTAGGTCTCCGCGTTCGCGTCGACCTCCTCGCGCGTCAGCTGGGGGCGCGTCGTCTTCTTCCCGGTCGGGTCGCCGATGAGGCCGGTGAAGTCGCCGATGAGGAAGACGACCTCGTGACCGAGCTCCTGGAAGTGGCGCATCTTCCGGAAGACGACGGTGTGGCCGAGGTGGAGGTCGGGGGCGGAAGGGTCGAAGCCGGCCTTGACGCGGAGCGGCTTGCCGCTCTTGCGGGAGGCTTCCAGCTTCGCGGCGAGCTCGTCCTTCTGGACGCAGGTCTCGACGCCCTTGAGGAGGAGCTCGAGCTGATCGGAGACGGGAGCGAAGTTCGGCACGGGCGGATTCTAGTGGCCCGGGTGGTCGGGCACCCGTCCCGACGCCGGCCCGGGGGGCGCGCGCGCCCCGCCCGGGACCAGCGACGGGTCGCGCGCGGCGTCCGTACACTCCCGGCGTGGAGACGGAAGACCTCAACCGCCTCATCCGTTCCCTGAACGCCGCCGGGGAGGGCCCGCCGGGAGATGAGGCGCTCGTGGAGCACGTGCGGGAGCTCGACGCGGCGGAAGAGCCCGGCCCGCGGGCGGGCGCTCCCCTCGCCGACGGGGAGCTCGCCCCGCGCCTCGCCGCGCTCCTCACCGAGACGGTCCGCCGCGGCGGGACCGACCTCCTCCTCGTTCCCGGGGCGTGGCCGGTGCTCCGCCTGCACGGCTCGCTGGAGCCGGTCTCGGCCGTGGCCGGGGAACCGCTCGGCCCGTCGGACGCGTTCGACCTCCTCTCCCCGTCGCTCTCGGCCGAGCGGCGCCGGCGCTACGCCGCGGAGGGGGCC
>JAGOBQ010000596.1 GCA_017999215.1 Thermoanaerobaculia bacterium | reverse complement strand
GTAGACGCCCTCCGGGAGCTTCTCGACGTGTACGGCGATGAGGCGTTCCATGGTCCTTCTCCGACCTCGATCGGATCAGGCGATACCTACGCTGCTCCGGCCGCCGCCAGGTCGAGGTCGGCCTTCGTCATCATCTCGACGAGGGCCTCGAAGGTGACCTTCGGCGTCCAGCCGAGGACGGTGCGGGCCTTCGTGGCGTCGCCGAGGAGGAGCTCGACCTCGGCGGGGCGGAAGTAGCGCGGGTCGACGCGGACGAGGGTCTTCCCCGTCTTCGCAGAGCGGCCGATCTCGTTCACGCCCTCGCCTTCCCACGCGAGGGGGAGGCCGGCGATGGCGAAGGACTTCTCGCAGAACTCGCGGACGGTGTGGGTCTCGCCGGTGGCGACGACGTAGTCGCCCGGCTCGTCGTGCTGGAGCATGCGCCACTGGGCCTCGACGTAGTCGCCCGCGAAGCCCCAGTCGCGCCGGGCGTCGAGGTTGCCGAGCCAGAGCTGCTCCTGCCGGCCGTGCACGATGCGGGAGACGGCGCGGGTGATCTTGCGGGTGACGAACGTCTCGCCGCGGCGCGGGCTCTCGTGGTTGAAGAGGATGCCGTTGGAGGCGTGGAGGCCGTAGCTCTCGCGGTAGTTGACGGTGATCCAGTAGGCGTAGACCTTGGCGACGCCGTAGGGGCTGCGCGGGTGGAAGGGGGTCGTCTCGCGCTGGGGCGTCTCGGCGACGAGGCCGAACATCTCGGAGGAGGAGGCCTGGTAGAAGCGCGGGCGCAGGCCCACCTCGCGGATGGCCTCGAGGAGGCGGACGGCGCCGAGGGCCGTGACCTCGCCGGTGTACTCGGGGACGTCGAAGCTCACCTTGACGTGGCTCTGCGCGCCGAGGTTGTAGATCTCGTCGGGGACGACGCGCCGGAGGACGGTGTTGAGCGAGGAGGCGTCGTTGAGGTCGGCGTAGTGGAGGACGAGGCGGCGCCCCTGCTCGTGCGGGTCCTGGTAGAGGTGGTCGAGGCGCGCGGTGTTGAACGAGGAGGAGCGGCGGACGAGGCCGTGGACCTCGTAGCCCTTCTCGAGGAGGAGCTCGGCGAGGTAGGAGCCGTCCTGGCCGGTGATGCCGGTGACGAGGGCTTTCTTCATCATGTCTTCTCGGTCCGTGACTTCTCTGCCCGGTACCAGTCGAGCGTCTTCTTCAGCCCCTCGGCGAGCGGGGTCGTCGCCTTCCAGCCGAAGCGCTCGAGGGCGCGGGAGGTGTCGAGGCGGCGGCGGGGCTGACCGTTGGGCTGGGAGGTGTCCCATGTGATCGAGCCTTCGAAGCCGACGAGGGCGCGGATGGCCTCGGCGAGGTCTCGCATGGAGATCTCCTCGCCGGAGCCGACGTTGACGGGGTCGGCCTCCTCGTAGCGCTCGGCCGCGGCGACGATCGCTTCGGCGGCGTCTTCCACGTAGAGGAACTCGCGGGTGGGGGTGCCGTCGCCCCAGAGGGTAACGGTCTTCTCGCCGCGCTCCTTCGCCTCGAGGAGCTTGCGGAGCATGGCGGGGATGACGTGGCTCGAGAGGAGGTCGAAGTTGTCGCGCGGGCCGTAGAGGTTGACGGGGAGGAGGTAGACGCCCGGGAAGCCGTACTCCTGGCGGTAGCCCTGGAGCATGACGAGGAGCGCCTTCTTGGCGATGCCGTAGGGGGCGTTCGTCTCCTCGGGGTAGCCGTTCCAGAGCTCTTCCTCGCGGAAGGGGACGGGCGTGAACTTGGGGTACGCGCAGATGGTGCCGAGCTGGACGAACTTGCGCAGCTCGCGGGCGCCCGGGTGCGTGCGGCACGCCTCGACGAGGTGGATCCCCATGAGGGCGTTGTCGCGGAAGAAGGAGCCGGGGTGGAGGCGGTTCGCGCCGATGCCGCCGACCTTCGCCGCCGCGTGGATGACGACGTGCGGGCGGGCGAGCTCGAGGAGCCGGTCGACGTCGTCGGGGACGAGGAGGTCGAACTCGGCGGAGCGCGGCGCGACGACGACGTTGCCGCGATCGGCGCGAAGCCGCTCGACGACGTGGCTCCCGAGGAAGCCGCCGCCGCCGGTGACGAGGTAGCGGGTGGGGGTGGTCATGCGGGCGTGCTGTTCGCGGCGGGGGACGGGGCGGCGGCGTAGCCGAGTGGCGATGGGATCTGGTCTACGTTCTACAGTCTACGTGGCCTCTCGCGCCGCCAGGTCGAGGTCGGCCTTCGTCATCATCTCGACGAGGCCTTCGAAGGTGACGGTGGGCTGCCAGCCGAGGACCTTCTTGGCCTTCGCCGGGTCGCCGAGGAGGAGCTCGACCTCGGCGGGGCGGAAGTACTTCGGGTCGACGCGGACGAGGGTCTTGCCGCTCTTCGTGCAGCGGCCGGTCTCGTTCACGCCCTCCCCTTCCCACGCGAGGGGGAGGCCGGCGCAGGCGAAGGCCTTCTCGCAGAACTCGCGGACGGTGTGGGTCTCGCCGGTGGCGACCACGTAGTCGCCCGGCTCGTCGTGCTGGAGCATGCGCCACTGGGCCTCGACGTAGTCGCCCGCGAAGCCCCAGTCGCGCTTGGCGTCGAGGTTGCCGAGCCAGAGCGTTTCCTGCTTGCCGTTGGCGATGCGTGAGGCGGCGCGGGTGATCTTGCGGGTGACGAAGGTCTCGCCGCGGCGCGGGCTCTCGTGGTTGAAGAGGATGCCGTTCGAGGCGTGGAGGCCGTAGCTCTCGCGGTAGTTGACGGTGATCCAGTAGGCGTAGACCTTGGCGACGCCGTAGGGGCTGCGCGGGTGGAAGGGGGTCGTCTCGCGCTGCGGCGTCTCGGCGACGAGGCCGAACATCTCGGAGGAGGAGGCCTGGTAGAAGCGGGGGCGGAGACCCACCTCGCGGATCGCCTCGAGGAGGCGGACGGCGCCGAGGGCCGTGACTTCGCCGGTGTACTCGGGGACGTCGAAGCTCACCTTGACGTGGCTCTGCGCGCCGAGGTTGTAGATCTCGTCGGGGACGACGCGCCGGAGGACGGTGTTGAGCGAGGAGGCGTCGTTGAGGTCGGCGT
>JAGOBQ010000001.1 GCA_017999215.1 Thermoanaerobaculia bacterium | reverse complement strand
CCGGGCAACAACACGGCGACCGACACCGACACCGCCGTTCCGAGCGCGGATCTCGTCGTCACAAAGGTCGCCTCTTCAGTGGTGGTCTCCATCGGCTCCGAGCTCGAGTTCCGGATCACGGTCCGCAACCTCGGCCCGAGCACCGCGACGGAGGTCGTTCTCACCGACCCGCTCCCGAGCAGGCTCCTCTTCGTGGCCGCGGAGACGTCCCAGGGCTCCTGCTCCGGGACCGCGACGGTGACCTGCGCGATCGGAACGCTCGCTCCGGATTCGCAGGCCGAGGTCGTCCTGACGGTCCGCGCCCTTTCGCCCGGAGCCTTCGCGAACACGGCCACGGCGACGCTGGCCGAGCCCGACCCCACCCCTCCGAACAACGTCTCCACCGCACCGCTCGAGGTCCAGGGCCAGGCCGAGGTCCCCACCGTCTCGGAGACGGGGCTCCTCGCGCTCGTCCTGCTGATCGCGGGAGCGGGAATTCTCCTGCTTCGGAGAGCCCTCCCCGTCGCCTGACCCCTTCGATGTCGATTGCCCTGGAGGGAGCGCCCGCGGGGCGCCCCCTCCAGGGCTCGCGCGGGTCCGGGCAGGAGCGCCGGCAGGAGCGGGCCGAGTCCTCCCAACGTCATCCGGCGCCCGTCTCCCGCAGCTTTCGCGTCCGCGTCACCGGCTCCGGAGGGAGGCCGGCCTCCCCATTCCGCTCGGAGCGGGCGGGGGGGCCGGTTCAGGAAGCGACTCTCTTCGCCACCGTCTTCCCCGTGACGCTTCCCCACGAGAGGTCCCAGAGGTCCGAGAAGGCCCGCGCGGCCTGTTCGAGCGAAGCGATCCTCCCGACGATCGCCCCCGGTCTTCCGTCGGTCGCGCGGTCGAAGAGCCAGCCGAGTCCTCCGCGCACTGTTTCGACACGAGCGCTTGGCCCCGATTCCGGAAGCCGAACGGAGCGGGGAGCGCGGCGTCGACGGCCGCGAGGGCGCGATGCCATTCGATCATGGCCTTTCCGGGCGACTTCGGGGCTGGCTCGTGGGGCGGAGCTCAGCATCCGGGGCCCCGCCCCCCCCCGGTCCGGGCCGAGGGCGCCGTGGGCGAGGGAGCCAGGTTCACGTTCACGCTGCCGCGCGATCGAGGCCCGGAACAGGGTGGTGTCGCCTGACGTCCGACCCGGTTTACGCCATGGCCACCACGGTCTTTCCGGCCGTGTGCCCCTGGGAGAGGTCGGAAAGGGCCCCGGCGGCCTGGTCGAGCGGGACGAACCTTCCGACGACGGGCTTCACCTTCCCCTCGACGGCCCAGCGGAGGAGCAGGTCGAGGTCCTCGCCGCGGGGACGCAGCATCACCCACCGGCAGCGCTTCCGGAACCCGAAGAGGGAGCGGAACGAGACGCCGAGCGAGGCGAGGAGCGGCCCGGGTCCCGGGAGCGTCGTGAGGTACGTCCCCTCGCGGGAGAGGACCTTCGAGCAGCCGCCGAAGGTCCGGTTCGGGACGACGTCGAAGACGACGTCCCACTCCTCGGGCGCCTTCGCGAAGTCCTCCCGCGCGTAGTCGACGAACACGTCCGCCCCGAGCCCCGCGAGGAGCTCGCGCTTGCCGGCGCTCGCGACGGCCGTGACGTGCGCGCCGAGCGCCTTGCCGATCTGCACGGCGAACGTCCCGACGCCGCCCCCGGCGCCGTTCACGAGGAGCCGCTGCCCCGCCCGCAGCCCGGCGACGTCGCGGAGGCCCCGGAGGGCCGTCTGCCCGGCGGCGGGAATCGCGGCCGCCTCCTCGAACGGGAGGGAGGCCGGCTTCCGCGCGACGTGGAGGGCGGATGCGACGGCCTTCTCGGCGAGCGCACCTCCGAGGCCCGTCGAGACGACGACCTCGTCCCCGGGCCGGAACCCCGAGACGCGCCCGTCCAGCGCCTCGACGACGCCGGCCGCCTCGCAGCCCGGGACGAACGGCCTCTTCGGGAAGGTCAGGAAGGGGATCTTCCCCTCGACGATCTTCACGTCCGCCGGGTTGAGGCCGGCCGCGACGACGCGGACGAGGATCTGCCCCGGGCCGGGGCGCGGGTCGAAGACGCTCTTTACGACTCCGTCGCGCGGGTCTCCGTGCCTCTCGTAGGTGAGGGCTCTCATCGATTCACTTCCAGTGCCCCCGCACCCACTCCTCGGTCTCGGGGAGCCCCCCCTGCATGACGAGGTAGCCGTTGTGGGGCTCGCGCGGAGTGATCTCGTGGGCGATCGGCGTCGTCATGAGGCGCATCACCTCGGCCCGCTCGCGCGTGTGCCCGAGGACCCAGGAGAGCTTCATGAGCGCCGTCTCGGGGATCATGTTGTCGAGCGGGACGATGCCGAGGTCCATCAGGTCGCGCCCGGTGTCGTAGACGTACATCTGGGCGAAGCCCCAGATCGTCTGGACGGCCATGACGATGTGGACGCCCGCCTCCGTCGCCCGCTTGATCGCCGGGTAGAGCGGCTTGTTGACGTGGCCGAGGCCGGTGCCGGCGATGACGATGCCGTGGTACCCCTTCTCGACGAGGGCGTCGACGAGGTCGGGGTTCATGCCGGGGTAGTAGTAGAGGATCGTCGTCCGGTCGTCGTAGACCGGGTCGATGACGGGGACGCGCGTCTTGTCGCGGCGGCGGAAGTCGTCGTTGAGATAGGTGAACGAGGTCGGGCTGACCATCGCGAGCGGGATGTCGCCGATCGTCCGGAACGTGGAGCGGTAGGAGCTGTGCATCTTCCGGCAGCGCGTCCCGCGGTGGAGGAGGCCGTACCTGTCGGACGTCGGCCCGAACATGCAGATCATGACCTCGGCGATGTCGGAGTAGGCGGCCGTCCTCACGGAGTGGATCAGGTTCAGCGCCGCGTCGGACGACGGGCGGTCGGACGAGCGCTGCGAGCCGACGAGGACGATGGGGACGGGGCTGTTCTGGACCATGAACGACAGGATCGCGGCCGTGTGGCCCATCGTGTCGGTGCCGTGGCCGATGACGATCCCGTCGGCCCCGGCGGCGATCTCCTCCCCGATCGCGTTGGCGAGGACGATGTAGTTCTCCATCGCCATGTTCTCGGAGAAGACCCCGAAGATCTTCTTCGTCGTCAGGTTGCAGATGTCGGCCAGCTCCGGGACGGCCCCGTAGAGCTCGCCCGGCGTGAAGGCGGGGATGACGGCGCCGGTCCGGTAGTCGAGGCGCGAGGCGATCGTCCCGCCCGTCCCGAGGAGCGTCACCTTCGGCAGCGTCGGCCGGGAGGGGAACTCCTTCTCGGGAATCTTGTACTTCGCTTCCTTGTATCCGACCTCGATCACGTCCACGAGGCGGTCGACGTGGAGGCCGACGTTGTAGCCGGTCTTCAGCTTCATCACGACGTGGAGGTCGTCGAACGACTCGCTCCTCGGGAGGATGACGCCCTCGAAGACCGAGCCGGCGTCGTTCGTCGCGCGGACGTCGCTCCAGACCTTCACGTCGAACCGGGTCAGGACCTCGCGCGCGTGGCCCTTGTAGCCCTTGAGGGGATCGTTCATCTCGTTCACGCGCGCACCTCCGAGGCGTTCGGGGCGTCCGGGGAGGACGCGGCCGCGACGGCCGCCTCGACCTCGGTCGCCGGGACGCGGCCGAGGAGTCCCGGCATGAGGCCCGCGAAGGCGAGGCGGCGGACGAGCTCGGCGTCCTCCTTCCGGTAGGCCCTGTCGCGCGCCGCGGCGAGCGCCGCGGGGATCCCCGAGCGCCAGGCCGGGGGCTCCTGCCCGAGGCCGCGGTCTGCGAGGAGGTCGGCGACGGGCCGCTCCGGCGTTTCCGAGATTGCGAGGACGATCGGCTCCCAGGCCTGCTTCAGGACCGGCGTCGCGACGAAGGCGCGGAGGAGCTCTTCCCAGCGCTCCTCGGGAATCGCGTCGACGGGGACGGAAGCCCGCCGCAGCCCCTTCAGCCTCTCGCCGAAGAGGAACGCGACGTCGCGCACCGGCGCGCCCGTCTCCTTCGCGAGCCGGTCGACGACGGCCGCGGCGCCGCGCCGGATGAGGAAGTGCGCCGTCGAGACGGGGACCCCCGCGTCCGTGTACCGCTTCTCGCGGTCCCACGGCCGTTCCGGGAGCGACGATCTCAGCCGGGCGACGCGGTCGCGCGTGACGCGCGTCGGCGGGCTGTCGGTGTCGGGGTACATCCGGTCGGGGCCGGGGAGGATCCGCTCGAAGTCGGTCGAGCCGTCCACGAACGGCTGGCGGGTCTCGTTCGGGACGCCGTTGATGGCGTCGACGTACCGGAGGCGGATCTCCTCGCAGGCGGTGACGGTGTCCTCCTCGGGGCCCCAGACGACGACGATCGCGTCGTCGGGGCCGCAGCGCAGGCGCCCGCGCAGGCGCTTGAGCTCGGCGCGGGTCCCGCGCGCGTCGGGCCACGCCTCGGAATGGAGGAGGTTCGGGACCTGGTCGAGGCCGGCGATGACGCGGACCCGGCCCGAGAGCTCGTGCGCGAAGACGTGCTCGGGCTGCGTGGGCCAGGAGAGCGTCCCGGCGAGGCCGGGGAGGCGCGCCGCGCGGACGCGGTACGGCCCCTTCCCGAGCTCGAAACCGGGGCGCATCTTCTCCTCCTCGACCCAGCGCTCCCACGCGGCGGGGCTGAGGTACGGGATCTCGGTCGCCGCGAAGAGCTGGGTCACGTCCTGCGACTCGACGCGGAGCGAGGCGGGCGTCGTGAAGCCGCGGCGGTGGAGCTCGTCGCGGAGCTTCAGGAGGTTCACCTGCCGCCAGGCCTCGCCGTGGACGAGGCGCGGCGCCCAGCCCGCCTTCGGGACCCCCTTGATCTCGACGCGCCGGCCGCCCCGGACCGAGACGTTCACGTCCTGGCGCGAGGCGCCCAGGCCGGTCCTCACGTGGCCCGTCGAGCGGCAGACGCGGCCGACGAGGAGGATCGCCTCCTCCACCTCGTCCGGCGTCCGCAGGTCCGGCCCGGTCACGGTCTCGATGAGCGGCATCCCGAGCCGGTCCGCGCGCCAGACGATGCAGTGCCCGCGGTCGCGCACCTCGCGGCAGGAGTCTTCCTCGACCGTCACCTGCGTAACGGAGAGCGCCCGGCCGCGGAACGGGATCTTCCCGTTCACACCGACGACGGCGGTCCGCTGGAATCCGGTCGGGATCGAGCCGTCGAGGTACTGCTTCCTCGCGATGTGGACTTCGTCGACGATGTCGCACCCGAGCATGAGGCACTGCTCGATCGCGACGTCGATCGCCTGCTGGTTCACGAGGAACGGGGGCGTGTCGTCCATCTCGTAGGTGCAGACGTTCCTCACGTTGAGGAGGTAGACGATGTTCTTCTTCGTCTTGAACTCCATCAGCGCGGTGCCGTCGTACTCGCCGAGCTCCGAGAGGGTCGGGCGCATGTGCCGGAGGACGGTCCCGTCGTGGGTCTCCGTGTAGAGCCCCGCGGGGCAGCGGCAGAAGAGCTTCGTCGGGGTCAGGAGCTGCTGGTGGACCTCCAGCCCGCAGACGAAGCCCACCTCAGCGTAGTCGAGGGTCGGGTACAAGGGCGCCCCCTTCCCGCCCGCGGGACGTCGGCCCGGGGCGAACGGGGCATCTTAGCGCCGGAGAGGGCGTCCGGCCCGGCCGTGAACGGGCGCGTCGGCCGACGGGAACGATCCGGGCCCCGGGACCGCGGACGCGGCCCCGGGGAGACGCGGGAGGGCGTCTAGAACTTCGCGACGACGGTCGCGAGGAAAGCGGTGTCGGTCTCGTCGAGGTTCGCGAACGCCGGCCGGGTCTTGTGGTCGACGAGGTAGGCGAGCTTCAGCTCGAGGAGCTTCGAGAGCGACGTCGCGAGGCTGACGTCGAAGTGGAGGAAGGCGTCGCCCGTGTCGTTCGCCTTCCAGAGGCCCGAGCCGTTCTGCCCGAGCGTCACCGTCGGGGAGATCTTCCACGTGAAGGCCTCGCCCGCCCGGAACGCGCCGCTCGAGGTGGAGTCGTGCCCCTCCAGCTTCTCGAACGCGCCGCCGATTCCCCCGAAGACGTCGAACGTCATCGTGTCGGTCTTCACGACCTTGTATCCCGCCCCGGCGATCGGCGAGATCAGGTAGCTCAGGCGGGCGACCTTGTCGCGCAGGTAGCCGACCTCGCCGTAGACGAAGAAGCGGTCGCTCACGGAGTACTCGTCCCGGATCGTCCCCACGAGCTTGTCTGCGGTCGTGGCGCCGTTCGACTCGCTCCGGAGGAAGAGGGCCCCGAGCTTCACGACGTTCTTCGTCTTCGGGTCGTACTTCAGATCGCCCGAGAGGTTGAAGCTCTTCGCGTCGCTGTTGCCGGAGCTGATCGAGAGGCCGGCGCCGACGCTGCCGTGCCAACCCGGCGGGGGCTCGTCGGCCGCGGCGGCGGAGAGTGAGCCGAGGAGGAGGGCGGAGAGAACGAGGGCCTTCTTCATGCAGCTCCCCGTCACTTCGACTTCAGGAGGTCGCGGATCTCGACGAGGAGCTTCTCCTCGTTCGAGGGCTCGGGCGGGGCGGCCGGGGCCGGCGGGGCCTCGCGCTTCAGGCGGTTGATCTGCTTGATGACCAGGAAGATCGCGAACGCGATGATGAAGAACTCGAACGCCGTGTTGATGAAGACGCCGTAGTTCAGCGTCGCGAGCCCCTTTTCCTTCGCTTCGGCGAGCGACGCGACGGGGGTGCCGGAAAGGTTGAGGAAGAGGTTCGTGAAATCGACCTTCCCGAGGAGGAGGCCGATCGGCGGCATGATGACGTCCGTCACGAGGCTGTTCACGATCTTGCCGAACGCGCCCCCGATGACGACGCCGACCGCCATGTCGATGACGTTCCCCTTGATCGCGAACTCCTTGAATTCCTTCAGCATGTGGCTCTCCTCTTCCGTGTCGGCTGCCTTCGTCCCGCGCCCGGCCCTCGTACCTCGCAGACGAGGAACGGCGATCGGCTGCCGAGACGGGGGTAATTTAGCATTCGGGCCAGCGGGGGCCGCCGGGATGTCGCCGCCGGGAACAGGAGGCCGTCCATGACCGAGAACGCCGAAAGGGTCGACCCGGAGCGCCGCAGGATCCTGGCTCTCCTCGCCGGAGCAGGCGCGGGGGCCGCGGTCTTCGGCCGGGCTCTCTCCGCGCTCGCGGAGGGGGCGGCGAAGGTGACCGCAGGTATGGTGAAGCAGGCGGAGTGGATCTCCGGCGTGGCGTTCACCGACGCCGAGCGCGAGCTGATGCTCTCGGACCTGAACGAGACGGCGGAGGGACTCGCCGCTCTCCGCGCCGTCGCGCTCGACAACGCGGTCCCCCCGGCGATCGTGTTCGCTCCGGCCGGGCCGCCGCCGACCGAGGCGAGAGGCCCCGAGCTCCCCGCGCGGCGGGAGCGACCCGTGGTGCGCCCGCCGTCGGACGACGACCTCGCCTTCGCGGGGGTGCGGGAGCTGGGGCGCCTCCTCCGCGCGCGAAAGGTCTCCTCGACGGAGCTGACGAAGCTCGCCCTCGCCCGCCTCCGGACGTACGGCCCGGTCCTTTCGTGCGCCGTGACGGTGACCGAGGAGCTGGCCCTCGCGCAGGCGAAGCGGGCCGACGAGGAGCTCGCCGCGGGGAAGGAACGCGGGCCGCTCCACGGCATCCCCTGGGGCGCGAAGGACCTGATCGCGGTCCCCGGATACCCGACGACCTGGGGCTCGCCCCTCTTCCGGGAGCAGGTCCGGCCGGAGACCGCGACGGTCTACCGGAAGCTCGAGGAGGCGGGCGCGGTCCTGGTCGCGAAGACCTCGGTCGGCGAGCTCGCCTGGGGGGACGTCTGGTTCGGCGGGACGACGAAGAACCCGTGGAAGACGGATCAGGGATCGAGCGGCTCCTCCGCCGGCTCGGCCTCGGCGACGGCGGCCGGCCTCGTCCCGTTCGCGATCGGGACCGAGACGTGGGGGAGCATCGTCTCGCCCTGCACGCGCTGCGGCGTCACCGGGCTCCGGCCCACGTTCGGCCGGGTGAGCCGCCACGGCGTGATGGCCCTCTCGTGGACGATGGACAAGGTCGGCCCGATCGCGCGCTCCGCGGAGGACTGCGCGCTCGTCTTCTCGGCGATCGCCGGGAAGGACCCTCTCGATCCGGTCTCGACGGACGGCCCGGCCCCGTGGCCGGCGGGCCGGAGCGTCTCGGAGCTGAAGGTCGGGTTCGTCGAAGAGCTCTTCGACGAGGACCGGAGCGCGGGGGCGGAGAACGAGGAGGCGAAGGCCCGCGCGGCGGAGTGGCGCGATTTCGACCGAAGGAGCCTCGGCGTCCTTCGCGAGCTCGGCGTCCGCCTCGTGCCGGTGAAGCTCCCCTCCCGGACGCCCGTCGCCCCGCTCGGAATGATCCTGACGGCCGAGGCGGCCGCCGCGTTCGACGCCCTCGTCCTGGACGGTCGCGTGAAGGGGATGGTGCGCCAGACCGCGGATGCCTGGCCGAACGTCTTCCGCCAGGGCCGGCTCCTCCCGGCCGCCGACTACCTCCGCGCGCAGCGCGTCCGGACGCTCCTGATGCGCGAGATGGAGGAATGCCTCGAGGGAGTCGACCTCCTCGTCGCGCCGACGTTCGGCGGGGACGCGCTCCTCCTGACGAACCTGACGGGGCACCCGTGCGTCGTCGTGCCGAACGGCTTCCGGCTCTCCGACGGGACGCCGACGAGCCTGACGTTCACCGGGCGGCTCTTCGGCGAGAACGACCTCCTCGCCGTGGCCGAGCTCTTCCAGCGGGCGACGGACTTCCACACGCGCCGGCCGAAGCTCGTGGAGGCGGTCGCGGCGAAGGGATGAGGCGGTCCGGCCGCGCTCCTCGCGTCGCGGCCGGCTCGGCCTCAGAATCGGTCCAGATGTCCTTCCGGCTCCTTCCGGCCCGGGGCCTGCTCGTCGCCGCGCTCCTCCTCGGCGCGGGAGACGCCCCCGCTCTCGACCCGGCGACGCCGCTCGGGCAGTACGGCCTCGACGCCTGGCAGGAGGGCCTGCCTCAGAACAGCGTCCACGCCGTCCTCCAGGCGCGGGACGGCTACCTCTGGCTCGGGACCTACGAGGGGCTCGTCCGCTTCAACGGCGTCTCCTTCGTCGTCTACGACACCCGCAACACGCCCGCGCTGAAGAGCAACAGCGTCTGGGCCCTCCACGAGGACCGGCACGGGACGCTCTGGGCGGCGACGCTCGGCGGGGGCGTCGCGCGCGTGCGGGGAGGAGTCTTCGCCCGTTACGGCGTCCGCGACGGGCTGCCGTCGGAGTACGTCTGGGCGCTCGCCGAGGACTCCGAAGGCGCGGTCTGGGCGGGGACCGACGCCGGACTCGCCCGCTTCGACGGGACGTCCTTCCGGGCCGTGACGCTCCCGAGCCCGTTCGAGAGGGTGCCGGTGCGGAGTCTTCTCGGGAGCCCCGCAGGCGGGCTCTGGATCGGCACGACCATCGACGGCCTCCTGCGCTGGGACGGGACGACGCTGCGGCGGGTCCACCCGCGCGAGGGGCGTGCTCCCGGCGCCGTCTACGCGCTCGCTCCGGCCCCCTCCGGCGTGGCGGCCGCCTCGTTCGGGACGGGCCTCGTGGAGGCGACGGACGACGGGCGGGTGACGGTCCGCGGGCGGCGCGACGGCCTCCCGAACGACCTTCCCTGGTCACTCCTGCGCGACCGGACCGGCGCGCTCTGGGTCGGGACCGACGGCGGCGGCGTCACCCGGCTGTCGGGAGGACGCGTGGAGACGCTCACGGCGGCGGACGGCCTCGCCCACTCGTTCGTCCGCTCGATCGCCGAGGACCGCGAGGGGAGCGTCTGGATCGGCACGAACGGAGGGCTCAGCCGGCTGCGCGACCGGAAGGTCGTCGCGTACGGCACGCGCGAGGGCCTGCCCGACGAGAACGTCCGGTCGATGGCCCGGACGACCGACGGGACGCTCTGGGTCGGCACCGATTCCGGCGGGATCGCCGCCCTTCGAGGAAACCGCTTCGTCGTCCCGCCCGAGGCCGCTCCGCTCCGGGGCGTCCCGGTCCGCTCTCTCCTCGCCGGAGAGCGGAACGAGCTCTGGATCGGGACGAACACCGTCGGTCTCGTCCGCCTCTCGGGCGGACGGCTGACCCGCTGGACCCGGAAGGAGGGGATGCCCTCCGACATCGTCTACGCCCTGGCGATCGACCGGGCCGGGGACGTCTGGGCCGGGACGTACGGCGGCGGCGTCGCCCGGCTCTCCGGAGGGCGCGTCGAGGTGATCGACCGCTCTCGCGGGCTTCCGCGCGACGTGATCCGCTCGATTCACCACACGCGCGACGGAGTGGCCTGGATCGGGACCGACGGAGGAGGGCTCGTGCGCCTCCAGGACGGCTCCCTCTCCGTCCTCGACTCGCGGCACGGGCTCGCGAACGACACCGTCTTCTCGTTCCACGAGGACGCCGAGGGGCTCCTCTGGATCGGCACGGCGGGCGGCCTCTCGGTTCTCCGCCGCGACGGCAGCCTCCGCTCCGTCGGCCTCGCCGACGGGCTTCCCGAGGAACGGGTCTTCTCCATCCTCGAAGGGGACGGGGACGGGCTCTTCATGAGCTCGAACAAGGGGATCTTCCGCGTTTCCCGCGCGGACCTCCTCGCGCGGATGGAGGGGCGGCGCGGGCCGGTTCCCTCGCTCACCCTCGGCCGGTCGGACGGGATGCCGATCGCGCAGTGCAACGGCGCCTCGTGGCCGGCGGGGCTGCGCGACCCCGACGGGCGCCTCTGGTTTCCCACGCTGCGCGGCCTCGTCGGCGTCGACCCCGCGCGTCTCCCGTCGAACCCGCTCCCGCCTCCGGTCGTCATCGACCGGGTCCTCGTCGACGGGCGTCCCGTGGCGGGCGCGCCGCCGGTCGTCCTCCCTCCGCGAAGCGGAAAGATCGAGATCCACTACGATGCCCTGAGCCTCCAGGCCCCGGAGAAGGTCCGCTTTCGCTACCGGCTCGAGGGCTTCGAGACCTCCTGGGTCGACGCCGGCTCGCGGCGCTCCGCCTTCTACACCTCGCTCCCCCCGGGCGATTTCGTCTTCCGCGTCGTGGCGGCGAACAACGACGGCGTCTGGAACGAGACCGGCGCCCGCTTCGCGTTCCGGCTGACGCCGGGGCTCCACCAGCGGACCGGCTTCCAGGCCGGCGCCGCGGCGTTCTTCCTCGCCCTCGTCGGAACCGGCTACGCCCTCCGGGTCCGCGGCCTCCGGAGCCGGCAGGTGGAGCTCCAGCGGCTCGTCGACGAGCGGACGCGAAGCCTCGTGGACGAGATCGGGAGGGCCGAGGAGCTCCGCCGCCAGGCGGAGGCCGCGCTCCGCGAGGCGGCGGAGGCGAACCGCGCCAAGAGCCGTTTCCTCGCGAACATGAGCCACGAGCTCCGGACGCCGCTCAACGCGATCCTCGGATACGCCGAGCTCCTCGCCGAGGAGCCGGAGGTGGGCGCCAGCGCGAGCGCGCGCGAGGACGTCGGGAAGATCCGCGCCGCCGGCGGACACCTCCTCCAGCTGATCGGGGACCTCCTCGACCTCTCGAAGGTGGAAGCGGGGCGGATGGAGGTCGTCGCGGAGACGTTCCCGGTGCGGGCGGTCGTCGAGGAGACGGTCCGGACGGTGCGCCACCTCGTCGAGGCGAACCGGAACGTCTTCCTCGTGACGATCGACGACGGCGTGGGCGAGATGACCTCGGACGCGTTCCGCCTGAAGCAGGTCCTCTTCAACCTCCTCTCGAACGCCGGGAAGTTCACCGAGGCGGGGACCGTGACGCTCGACGTCCTCCGGGAACGGCGCGCCGGAGGCGAGGTCCTGGTCTTCCGCGTCGCCGACACCGGGATCGGCATGAGCCCGGAGCAGCTCGAGAAGGTCTTCACCCCGTTCGTGCAGGGCGACGCGTCGCTCACGCGTCGGTTCGGCGGGACCGGCCTCGGCCTCGCCCTCTCGCGGCACCTGGCGCGTCTCATGGGGGGCGGCATCTGGGTGACGAGCGCGGAGGGGAAGGGGACGGCGTTCGTCCTGGAGCTGCCGTCCGGGACGCCGTCCTAGCACCCGGCGCGGGAAGGCGGGCGGCGCCGGAGCCGCGGCATTCGTCGCCGCCCGGGTCTCCGCGTCAACCGTGGGGCGTGCCGCCGCGTCGATAGGGCAGCCCACCGAACGAGCGGCGACGGAACCGAACGGGCTGTCGCAGCGAAATACGGATCGGGAGAAGGAGCCTCGTATGAAGCACTCCTCGAGATCGAACCTCGTCCCCGTGGCGGCGGCGCTCGCGCTCGCCCTCGTCGCGGGCCCCCTCCTCGCGCTCGACGCGCCGCCCCCCCCCGGGCCGCAGGGGCCGCTCGCGGGCTACCTCCGCTGCCTCGGCATCGTGGGGCTCACGGACGCGCAGAAGGCCGACGTGAGGGCGCTCCTCGAGGCGGCGAAGCCGGAGATGGAAGCGCTTCGCGAGTCCCTGAAGGCCGACCGCGCGGCGCTTCGGACGGCGCTCGCGGCGACGCCGCCCGATCCGTGCGCCGTCGGGGCCGCGGTTCTCGAGGTCGAAGCCGACATGAAGGCGATCCGCGAGGCGACGAAGGAGCTCCGGACCGCGATCGAGGCGCTGCTGACGCCCGAGCAGAAGGCGAAGCTGGAGGGGTGCCTGAAGGCGCCGCGGCCGAACGGGCCGGCGGACGAGGACGGCGAGAGCGCGGAGCTCTGATTCCGGAGGCGTCTCCGTCGTCGCGCCCCCGGGGACTCCTCCACGGGGGCGCGACCTACCCGGCCGACCCGGGCGGCGGTGCGAGGACGACCCGGTTCCGGCCCAGGCGCTTGGCCTCGTAGAGGGCGGCGTCGGCCCGCGAGAGAAGCGCCTCCGTCGTCTCCCTCCTCGCGTGCTCGGCGACGCCGGCGCTCGCCGTCACGCGCTCCGGGAGCCCCTCGACGGCGAGCTGCGCGACCCGCGCGCGGAGCCTCTCGGCGACGTCGGAGGCCCGCTCGCGGCTCGTCGCCGGGAGGACGAGGAGGAACTCCTCGCCGCCCACGCGTGCGGCGACGTCGTACGGCCGCACGCCGGCGCGAAGGGCCTCGCCGACCGCCGAGAGGAGGCGGTCGCCGACGGCGTGCCCCCAGGTGTCGTTGACGCGTTTGAAGTGGTCGAGGTCGAGCGCGACGACCGAGAGCGGCTCGCCGGTTCGCTCCGCCCGGTCCCTCTCGTGGGCGATCGCCTCCTCCAGCCCCCGGCGGTTCGCGAGGAGGGTGAGCGGGTCGGTTCGCGCCAGCTTCTCGATGACCTCGTTGGCGGCATGCAGCCGCGCGAGGGCTCTCTCGAGCTCGCGGCCCCGCCGCACCGCCTCGCGGTTCGTCGTGGCGAGCTCGTTCGTGAGCCGGAGGAGCTCCTCGCCGAGACGCGCCTCGTCGGCGGAGCTCCTCACGCCCGCGACGAGGAGCCCGGTCGGGCCGGCCTCGAGGAGCGCCCGGACGGTGAAGACGTTCCCGGAGGCGTCGACGAAGTTGAGGAGCCGGGGGCCGAGGCGGGCCGGCTCGCCCCGGACGACGGAGACGGCCTCCCGGTCCCCTTCGGTCAGGAGGTCGGCGAGAGGCTGGCCGAGGACCCCGTCCGGCGGCCGCCCCATCTCGAGCAGGGCGGCCGGACTGAAGCTCGTGACCCGCCCCTCGAGGTCGGTCGTCACGACGACGAGCTCGGGCGAGGAGTCCGCGAGCGCGAGGAGGAGCGCCGCCCTCGCGTCGTCCCGGCCACCGGGAGGAGCGCCCGGCATCACGCGCCCGACTCTTCGTCCCCGCCCCGGACGACCGTGGCGGCGAGGGCGTCCCGCAGGAGGACGTCGACGGCGCCGATCCAGGATTCGGGAAAGCGAGGGCTCCGATACCACTCGGTCACGGCCTGCAACGTGCCGGCGAACCCCGTCGCCTCGTCGGCGACGGCGGCGAGGAGGATCCTCGCGGCTTCGAGGCGCGCCGCTTCGGTGCCGTCTCCGCAGGAGGCGACGAAAGACGCGGCCAGGCCGGACGCGACCGGTTCGGGGAGCGCCGCGCTCCGGCGATCCGCGAGGTCCCGGGCGGCCCGGCCGAGGGGGCTCCCCTCTCGCGCGAGGCCCGAGGCGCGGAGCTCCTCGTCGAGAAGGAAGAGCTGACGCTCCAGGAGAAGAGACGGCATTCCCTTCCGGGAGAGGACGCTCGCGAGCCAGGCGACCTGGTCCGAGGCGTCCGCGGCCGGGAGGCCGTTCAGGGAGGCGAGCCAGGCGGCGTCGCTGCCGGTGAAGCGCCGGCCCCGTTCGCCGTAGCGCTCGAGGAAGTAGGGGATCTCGTGGAGGCACCGCTCCCCGGCGCGGAGGGCCGCCGCGAGCACGGTTGGGTCGCCGGGGACCTCGTGGGACCCCGCCTCGGGATTCAGCGCCGTCGCCAGGAAGCGCCGGGAGGGGCGCGCCGCCGGGTCGAGCGCGGCATGGACTCTCTCGAGCGCCTCTATTCCGTCGACGGCCGCCGCGACGGCGGCCGCCGCGTCGTCCTCGGCGAGGTCGAGCTCGTCCAGGACGGCGCAGAAGCGCCGGAAGATCGGGCCGGTTTCGCTTCCGTGCCCCTCGTACCACGAGGCGCCGCCGCCCCCGGAGCAGGCGCGGGCATCCTCGAGGTGGACGAGGTTCCCGAGCGTCATTCCCCGGGAGACGTAGAGGGGGCCGAGCAGCGCCGCCGGCCGGTCGGCCGAGAGGAGGAGGATCGCGCGGGAGAGGGAGAGCGCGGGGGCCGCGGCCGCCGGATCGTCCGGGAGCGGACCGCGACGGTCGAAGGAGGCGAGGTCGGCGAGCAGCGCTCCGAGCCGGGACGGGGAGGCGGCGCGCGCGGAGACGATCGCCGGATGGTCCGCCGTGCGGACGGCCCGCTCGAGCGTCGCCTCGAAGATCGCCATCGCGCGAAGCTGGTCGACGTACCGCTCGACCGGGAGTTCCCGGGACGCCAGCGCCACGAAGAACGGGAGCGTCTCGATTCGCTCGTGCCCGGAGCGGGCGGCCTCGCGCATCCGGCTCGAGAGGGTCGCGGTCGGGGTCGATTCCATCGGGACCCTCCTGCTCAGCGCGCCCCGAGCGTCCGCGCGACGGCGATCGCCTCGCGCATGTCCGCGGCCCAGGCGTCCGCTCCCACCTCGCGCGCCCTCTCCGGAGAGGCCCGGAACGCCCCGCCGCCGACGAGGATCCGGGGAGAGGCCTCGCGGAACGTCGCCCGGACCGTCCCGACGAGGAAGGCGACCTTCGGGAGGTTCTGCTGGATCGTGCAGGAGATCCCGAGCACCTCGGCCCGGTGCGCGGAGACCGCCTCCAGGACGTCGGGCGTCGGCACGTCCGTGCCGAGAAAGCGAACGTCCCAGCCGTCCGACTCGAGAGCGTCGGCGACCATGTTCCCGCCCAGCTGGTGGGACTCTCCCTCGACGCCGGTCAGGACGATCCGGCCGCGGACGGTCTCTCCGCGCGGGAGCCGCTCGTAGAGGCGCGCCACGACGAGCTGGGTGATCGCCGACGCGAGGTGCTCCGTGGCGACGGAGATGCGGCCGGCCTGCCAGAGCCGGCCGACCTCGTAGAGCGACTCCTGCAGGACCTCGACGTAGACGTCTCGGACGTCCATGCCGCGCTCGACGGCGCCGAGCGCGGCGTCGACCGCGTCCTGACGGCGGCCGGCGAGGACCGCCTCGAGGTAGAGATCCCTCTCGGAGCGCACGGCGCCTCTCCCCTCCGGCGAGCCGGCCCCGCGAGCGGACCGGCACGCCCCTCGCGCGAGCGAACCCGGACTGGGGGGAGTCTGAACCGGTTCGGCCCCGCGCGTCGAGCGGAGAGGGGGCGCCGGGAGAGGGCGGCGACGGCCCGTCCGCGCGAGACGTCGCGGAGACGGCGCGATCCCGCTACGCTTCCGGAGATGGAACCGCCGAGCGAGGAGGTCTTCCGCGGCTGGCGTCGGCCCGGGCCGGAGCCGCCGGGAGGAGTCGAGCCCGGCGAGGACGAGACGCTCGACTTCCTCTGTGGACGCTTCCGGATCTTCCAGGCGGCGCGCGGGCACCGCTACTCGACGGACGACCTCCTCGTCGCCTGGTGGGGCGTCGGGAACGGCCCGCGCGTCGAACGTCTCCTCGACCTCGGCTCCGGCATCGGGTCGGTCGCGATGGCGGCGGCGTGGAAGCTGCCGGGGGCGCGCGTCGTGACGGTGGAAGCGCAGGCGATCTCGATCGCGCTCGCGAGGAAGAGCGTCCGCTACAACGGCCTCGAGGAGCGGTTCCGCCTCGTCGAGGGGGACTTTCGCGACCCCGCCCTCCTCGCGGGCGAGCCGCCGTTCGACCTCGTCCTCGGGGCGCCCCCCTACTTCGAGAAGGGGGCCGCGACCGAGGCGCGCCACCCCCAGGCGATCCCGGCGCGCTTCACGCTTCGCGGCGGGGTCGGCGCCTACGCGGAGGCGGCGCGGCGGACCCTCGCCCCGGGGGGGCGCTTCGCGTTCGTCTGGCCCGTCGCCCGCGAGGCGGAGGCCGTCGAGGCGCTCGGGCGGGAGCGCCTCCTCCTCCTCGCGCGGCGGGACGTCGTTTTCCGCGAGGGGGAGCCGCCGCTCGTCGCGCTCTTCGCCGCCGCGCGCGCCGAGGACCTGCCGGCCGCCCTCGCGGGCGGGGCCGGCTTCCCGCGCGCCGAGCCGCCCCTCGTCGTCCGCCGCGCGGACGGGCGCCACACGCCCGAGTACGCCGCCGTCCGGCTCTCGATGGGCTTCCCGCCCGGGGACCTCGCCCCCCGGCGGGGCGACTGAGCCCCGCGCCTTTCGCGCCGGTCCGGGGCGGCGGATGCCGTATCGTCCCGGCACACGTGGTCCCCGATCCTCCGCAGGCGCTCCTGCCGCCGCTGACGACCATCCCGTTCGGGCGCGGCCTCGACGGAAGGCCGATCCGGCACGTCAACGGGAAGCTCGTCGTCGGCACGATCCGGCACGCGATCGACCTGACGCTGGAGAGGGAGCTCGACGCGCTCCCCGCCGTGCCGTCGCCGACGGAGAGGAACGCCCGGGAGGCGGTCGTCCGGGCGCGCCTCCTCGTCCGGCTCGTCGAGCGGCTGAACGGCCTGATCCCCGACGCGAGGTACCACGTCACCTCGGAAACGCTCCTCGTCGACGGGAACAACTACTCGCGCGAGTTCGAGCTCTACGTGAACGAGCTCTGCCGCGAGTTCGCCGGAGTCGACTACTTCTACTTCACGCGGGGAGGGAAGGTCGTCCCGCCGACGATCGCCGCGATCTTCCGCCCCTTCGGCGTCCGGCAGGCGTACGCGCTCCTGGCGCGCGCCGCCGAGAAGTTCGTCGAGACGGACCTGCGCGTCGTCGAGACGACGGCCCGTTCGGCCGTCGTGCGGTGGTACGCCGCGACCCAGCTCGACGACGTCCGGGACGAGCTCCAGGAGCGGTGGCTCCTCGCGAGCTGCGCGGCCTACCAGGGGACCTGCGCCGCGATCCCCGCGCTGCTCTTCCCGGGCCAGCCGTGGGCGGAGGTCGACGAGCTGAAGTGCCAGGCGCGCGGAGACGAATGCTGCGAGTGGCGCTTCACCTGGGAAGACCCCCATCCGCATGCGGCGCACCTGATGCTCGGGGGGGCCGCCGTCTCGACCGGGCTCCTCGGCTGGGCCCTCTCCGGGGCGCCCGGGTCGGCGCTCGCCGCGCCGCTGGTCCTCGTTCCGCTGATCGGCGCGTGGCACGTCGCGCGCATCCGCAGGCTCCAGCACGACCGTCAGGAGCAGGACCGGCTCATCGCCGCGCAGCGGGCCACCGCCGAGAGCCAGGTCGACCGCGTCCAGGCGGCGTACGCGGAGGTCCAGCAGTCGACGCTCGCGCTGCGCGGGAAGGTCGCGGAGCTCTCGGCGCTGCGCGAGGTCGCCCTCGCCGTCTCGGCCTCCCTCGACCCGTCCGAGGTCGTCGACCGGAGCCTCGAGGCGGTGCGGCGGCACCTCGACTACGACCGGGCGGTGGTCCTCCTCGTCGACGAGACCCGGAACGTCCTTTCCCGCGCGCGCAGCCGCGGGCTCTCGCCGGACCAGGCCTCCCTCCTCGCCCGGGTCTCGATCCGCCTCGACGACCCGCTCTCCGCGATCTCGCCCGCCGTCCGCGACGGCGTCGCCTTCCGGCTCCGCGACCTGCCGGGGTTGCCCGGCGCCGCGACGCGGCAGCTCGTCCCGATCCTCGGTTCGGAGGAGGTCTTCGTGGCGCCGCTCCTGGCGCGCGGACGGAGCGTCGGCGTCCTGATCGTCGACAACGGGACGACGCGCCGCCCCCTCCCCGGCGAAGGGCTCGAGCTCCTGACCGCGGTCGCCTCGACGATCGGCGTCGCGGTCGAGAACGCGCGCCTCTACTCGCAGATCGAGCAGCAGAGGCGGACGCTCGAGGCGCGGGTGCGGGAGCGGACGGCCGACCTCGAGCGGGCCACGGAAGAGGCGGAGTCGGCGAACCGGGCCAAGAGCGCCTTCCTCGCGAACATGAGCCACGAGCTGCGGACGCCGCTGAACGCGATCATCGGCTACAGCGAGATGCTCCTCGACGAGAGGGCCGGCGCCGACGCGGACGGCGCCTCCTCCGATCTCGGGAAGATCCGCGCCGCCGGCCTCTACCTCCTCGGGCTCATCAACGACGTCCTCGACCTTTCGAAGGTCGAAGCGGGGAAGACGGAGCTGAACCTCGAGCCGTTCTCCCTCTCCGCGCTCCTCCGCGACGTCGCGGGCGGCGTCCGCACGCTCGTCGAGCGCGGCGGGAACCGCTTCGTCGTCGACGTCCCCGGCGACGAGACGCTCCAGGGCGACCCCCGGAAAGTTCGCCAGGTGCTCCTGAACCTCCTCGGGAACGCCGCGAAGTTCACCGAGGGGGGGACGGTGGAGCTGCGGGCGCGCCGCGACGGGGACGAGGTCGTCCTCGACGTCGCGGACACCGGCATCGGGATGACGCCGGAGCAGGTCGGCCGCCTCTTCACGGCGTTCTGGCAGGGCGATCCCGCGTCGCCGCGCAACTACGGCGGAACCGGCCTCGGCCTCGCCATCAGCCGCCACTACGCGCGCCTGATGGGAGGGGACGTCTCGGTCGTCAGCGAGGCGGGGCGGGGGTCGACGTTCACGCTCCGCCTCCCCGTCCGGATCGGAAGCTCCGCCCCGGCCCGCCCGTCGTAAGCTCCGACAACCCACACCCGGGAGAACGAGCGCCTCGTCCCGAAAGGACCCGCAGCGGATGTCGGACTACACCCAGTCGAGCAACACCTTCCGCATCACGACGCCCCTCGGGCCGGACGCCCTCCTGCTCCGGCGGATCCGCGGCTCCGAGGGGATCTCCGAGCTCTTCGACCTCGACCTCGAGGTCCTCGCCCCCAACGACGTGGAGGTCCCGTTCGACGCCCTCCTCGGGCAGTCCGTGACCGTGTCGGTCCACGGGCTCGACGGGAGCCCGGTCCGCCACTTCAACGGGATCTGCGCGGAGCTGGAGGCCGGGCCGCGCGAGACGGTCGAGGCCGACAAGAAGACGTTCACGAGCTATCGGCTCCGCGTCGTCCCGAAGGTCTGGCTCCTCGGCCTCGTCCACCGGAGCCGCGTCTTCCAGGAGGTCGCGGTCCCGGCGATCCTGAAGTCGGTCTTCGAAGGGATCGAAGCCTCCTACCGGCTCGAGAGGACTTACGAGCCGCGGGAGATGTGCCTGCAGTACCGCGAGAACGACCTCGCGTTCGCCTGCCGCCTGATGGAGGAGGAGGGGATCCGCTTCTACTTCACCCACTCCGACGGGAGCCACGTTCTCGTCGTGACGGACCGGGGGGGACACGAGAACCTTCCGGGCGCGAGCACTCTCCGCTACGACCCGATCGTGGGAGGAGCCCGCGACGAGGACCGGATCACCTCCTGGCACAAGCGCCAGTCGCTGACGCGCGGGAAGGTGACGCTCCGGGACCGCTCGTTCGAGCTTCCGGGGAACGACCTCGAGAAGGTGATCCTCCTGAAGGACTCTCTGAAGGCGGGAACGGTGACGCACAAGCTCCGTCTCGCCGAGGCGGACAAGCGAGAGCTGTACGGCTTTCCCGGGGGGCACGCGAAGCCCTTCGACGGCGTCGCGCCGGGCGGGGGCGACCGTGCCGGCGAGCTTCAGAAGATCTTCCCGTACGGCGAGACGCGGGCCCGCGTCGTCATGGAGCGGGAGGAGACGAGGGCGATCGAGATCGAGGCCGCGAGCGGTGTCCGCCATCTCGCGCCCGGATACCAGTTCACGTTCGACCGGCACCACGACGGCAGCGGCGCCTACCTCGTCACGCGCGTCCGGCACGAAGGGCAGAACGGCTCGTTCCGCTCGAACGAGGTGGAGACGCGGTACGAGAACACGTTCACCTGCCTGCCGGCGGAGGCCGTCTATCGACCCCCGCGGGCCACTCACCGCCCGGTCGCGCAGGGTCCCGAGACGGCGATCGTCGTCGGTCCGTCGGGCGAGGAGATCTACGTCGACAAGTACGGGCGGATCAAGGTGCAGTTCTACTGGGACCGCGAGGGGAAGCGGGACACGTCGAGCTGCGCGTGGCTCCGCGTGGTGACGCCGCTCGCCGGCGCGCAGTGGGGGAGCTACGCGTTCCCGCGGATCGGGCAGGAGGTCCTCGTCGCGTTCCAGCACGGCGACCCCGACGAGCCGGTCGTCCTCGGCTCGCTCTACAACGCCGAGAACATGCCCCCCTACCCGCTCCCGGCGAACCGGGTCCGGACGGGGCTGAAGACCCGCTCCACGCTCAAGGGGGCGGCCGACGAGTTCCACGAGATCCGCCTCGACGACACGAAGGACAAGGAAGAGATCTTCGTCCAGTCGCAGAAGGACTTTCACCGCCTCGTCAAGAACAACGACCTCCTCCAGGTCGGCGTGAAGAAGGGCGACAAGGAGCCCCCCGACGGCAGCCAGAAGCAGGAGATCTGGAAGAACCGGACGGTCAACGTGAGCAAGGGGGACGACTGTCTGAACGTCGGGCGACTTCCCGGCGAGACGAACTCGGCCGTCGAGCCTCGGTCGGGGTCCGATGCCGGGCAGTCGCCGTCGCACGGCGGGAACCAGACGACGTGGATCGCGAACGACCGGACGACGACGCTCGACGTGGGCAACGACAAGCTCGTCGTCGGCGCCCAGGCGATCAGCAAGTCGGACCCCTCGATCGACGTGCACCAGGGAAACCAGGTCCTCGAGGTGCAGAACGACCGGACCGCGACGGTCGGATACGGGAACGACAGGTTGACGATCAAGAGGGGAAACCTCGACATCAAGCTCGAGGGCACGATGCCCTACGGAAAGGTGACGATCGAGGCGCCGAACGCGATCGAGCTGAAGGTGGGCGGGAACCACGTGAAGATCGACACGATGGGAATCGAGCTGAAGTTCGGGCCGAATCAGCTGAAGCTGGATGCGATGACCGCGGAGCTGAAGACTCCGGCGGCCTCGCTCCGGCTCGACACCTCGAACGCGACGCTCAAGGGCGTCAACGCGACCCTCCAGGGAATGGCCATGACGGACGTGAAGGCGCCGGTCGTCAGCGTGCGCGCGGACGGCATCGCGAGCGTCGGCGGCGCGATGACGAAGATCGGGTGAGGAGGACGCGATGAACAGCAGCGCGAGCCCGCGGACCGCCGCCTCGATCCTTTCGAGGTTCGACGCCTCCGCGGAGGCGAAGGCCCTCCTCGTCCCTGACGCCGAGGCGCCGGATTGCGTCGCCCTCCTCGTGGAGAAGGAGCTCTGGGCCGACGCCACGGGCTTCGTCGCGCAGTGGCTCCCGCCGCACGACGCGGTCGCCTGGGCGTGCGAGGCCGCGCGGGAGGCTCTCGGCGAAGAGCCGTCCGCCGACCGGGCGGCGCTCGAGGCGGCCGAGCGCTGGCTCGCCACGCGGGACGAGAAGGACCGCCGCGCGGCGGCGGACGCGGCGGAGAGGCTCGGCTATCGCTCGGCGTCCGCGATGGCGGCCGCCGCGGCGGGGTGGACGGGAGGGAGCCTCTCGCCGGCGGACCTGCCGGCCGTGGCGCCGCCTCCGGGTCTGACCGGGAAGGGAGCCTCCGCCGCGGTCCTCCTCGCGGCGGCGGCCGCGCCCGAGGCGCCCGAGCGGCTCCGCGCGCTCGTCTGGAGCGGGGTCGAGGTCGCCGAGGGGCGCCGGAAGGCCGGCCGCGCCCCCGGGCCGCGCGCGCGGGCCGGCCGGGAGGGCTGAGCGATGCCGCAGCCCGCCGCCCGCATCAGCGACATGCACACCTGTCCGATGGTCGACCCGGCATCCGGAGTGCCGCACGTCGGCGGGCCGATCCTTCCGCCCGGCTGTCCGACGGTCCTGATCGGGGGGCTCCCGGCGGCGCGTCTGACGGACCTGGCGACGTGCGTCGGTCCGCCCGACACCATCATCATGGGCTCGACGCGCGTCCTCATCGGCGGTCTCCCGGCCGCGAGGATGGGGGACGCCACCCTTCACGGCGGCGTGATCGTCATGGGCTGCCCGACGGTCCTCCTCGACTAGGGTCCGCCTGCCGGACCCCGCGTAGACTGGCGGCTTCGGGAGGAGCCGGGATGAAGCCGAACGAGACGCCGGGTTCGGACGCGTGGGACTTCGTGATCGTCGGCTCCGGGTTCGGCGGCAGCGTGAGCGCGCTCCGCCTCTCGGAGAAGGGCTACCGGGTCCTCGTCCTCGAGAAGGGGCCGCGCCGCGGCGCGAACGACTTCGCGAAGACGACGTGGGACCTCCGCCGCTGGCTCTGGATGCCGGGCCTCGGCTGCCGCGGCATCTTCCGGATGACGTTCCTTCCCCACGTCACGGCGCTCTCCGGCGTCGGCGTCGGCGGCGGCTCGCTCGTCTACGCGAACACGCTCCCCGTCCCGAAGAAGCCCTTCTTCGAGGCGCCTTCGTGGGCGCGGCTCGCGCGCTGGGAAGAGGAGCTCGCGCCCCACTACCGGACGGCGCTCGCGATGCTCGGGGCGGCGCGGACGCCGTTCCTGACGAAGCCCGACGAGGTGATCCGGGACCTCGGGCGGCAGATCGGACGCGAGGACGGCTTCGAGTCGACGAACGTGGCGGTCTTCTTCGGCCGAGAGGGGAAGGGAGACAAGCCGGGCGACGTCGTCCCCGACCCGTTCTTCGGCGGGAAGGGGCCGGAACGGACCGTCTGCACCCGCTGCGGCGGCTGCATGGTCGGATGCCGCCACGGCGCGAAGAACACGCTCGACCGGAACTACCTCTTCCTCGCGGAGGGTCTCGGGGCCGTCGTGAGGAGCGACACCGAGGTGACCTGGGTGAAGCCGCTCCCGGGCGGCGGCTACGAGCTGACGGCGCGCGTCGGCGGCGCGCCGATCCCCGCGCTCCGGACGGAGGAGCGCCTCCGCGCGCGGAACGTCGTCTTCGCGGGGGGCGTCCTCGGGACCGTGAAGCTCCTCCTCGAGCTGAAGGACAGCCCCGACGGGCTCCCGGCGCTCTCGCCGAGGACCGGCGACTTCGTCCGGACGAACTCGGAGGTCCTCGTCGGCGTCGTGACGACGAAGGACGAGGACCTCTCTCAGGGCGTCGCGATCGGCTCGATCCTCCACACCGACGAGCACTCGCACCTCGAGCCGGTCCGCTACTCGAAGGGCTCGGGCTTCCTGCGCCTCCTCGCGCTCCCGTTCGCGCCGGGCGACACGCTCTTCCAGCGCTTCGCCCATGCGTTCTCGACGATCCTGAAGAGCCCCTGGAAGGCGACGAAGTCGTTCTGGGTCCCCGACTGGGCGAAGCGGACGATGATCCTCCTCTACATGCGGACGGTGGACGGGCACCTCCGGATGACCCTCGGCCGCTCGTGGCGGACCGGCTTCCGCCGCGGCCTCTCCTCGGTCGCCGGCGGCGGCGCGGGGGCGAAGGCGTGGCATCCGGAGGCGAACGACCTGACGCGGCGCGCCTGCGAGGCGCTCGACGGCTTCCCGCAGAGCATCCTCACGGAGACCCTCCTCGGGATCCCGACGACGGCGCACATCCTGGGCGGCTGCCCGATGGGAGACGCGCCGGAGAACGGCGTCATCGACCACCGCCACCGCGTCTTCGGCTACGACGGCCTCTGGGTCGTCGACGGCTCCGCGATCTCCGCGAATCCGGGCGTGAACCCCTCGCTCACGATCACGGCGCTCGCCGAACGCGCGATGACGTTCGTGCCGGCGAAGGAGCCGGGCCGGCCGGTTTAGGTCGCGCCGAAGGTCGTCGCGGGGTATACAGGGCGGGTGAAGCCCGCCGCCGTCCTCACCGACCTCGACGGGACCCTCCTCGAGCACGGAGGCGTCCTCGGAGAGGAGGCGCGCGCGGCGATCGCGCGCCTGCGAGGGCTCGGGGTCCCGGTCGTCCCGCTGACGAGCAAGACCGAGGCCGAGCTCCGGGCGCTCCTCGCCGAGCTCGACTCGGGTGGCGTCGGGAGCTTCGAGAACGGGGCCGGGATCGTGTCGCCTTCGGGAGTCACGGCTTCGAAGAGGGCGCTCCCGCTCGCCGGGCTCGCCGACCGTCTCGCGGCGCTCGCGCGCCTCTCCGGGGCGCCGCTCACGCCCGTCTTCGACCTCTCCGTCGCCGAGATCCGGCGGATCACGGGCCTCGCGGAAGAGCGGGTGCCCGCGATGCTCGAGCGCCGCTTCGGCTTGCCGTTCCTCGCGCCCGACGGCTCGGGCTCCGCGCTGGAGGAGGCCGCGCGCGCGATCCCCGGCGTCCGGCTGACGCGCGGCGGGCAGTTCTGGCACCTCTCCGGCGACCACGGCAAGGAGGACGCCCTCGACCTCCTCGTCGCGACGGGGGCCGCGGCCCGCCCGTTCGCCGGCCTCGGCGACGCTCCGAACGACGCCGGCTTCCTCGCCCGCTGCGACGTCGCCGTCCTCCTGCCGCGGGCCACGGGGGGCGTCGACCCGGCGCTCGCCGCGGCCGTCCCCGGGGCGCGCGTCGCCCCGTTCCCGACGGGCCGCGGCTGGGCCGTCGCCCTCGACGAGCTCCTCGCGGAGGACGCATGACCGCTCACGCGCTCCCCCCTCTCTCGCCCGAGGTCGCCGAGGCGATCCGGCGGATCGGGCGCGTCGACCTCCTCGTCGGGATCCCTTCCTTCAACAACGAGCGGACGATCGGTCACGTCGTCCGCGCCGTCGTCGCGGGCCTGGCGCGGCATTTCCCGGACGCGAAGGCGGTCCTCGTCAACTCCGACGGCGGATCGACGGACCGGACCCGCGAGCTCGTGGAGCGGAGCGACGTCGGGAGCCTCGCCGAGATCCTCGTCGATGCGGTCCCGACGGGCGCGACGTCGAGGATCGTCACCCCGTACCACGGCATTCCGGGGAAGGGGAGCGCGTTCCGGACGATCTTCCGGATCGCGGCCGAGCTCGAGGCGGAGGCGTGCTGCGTCCTCGACAGCGACCTCCGCTCGATCACCCCGGAGTGGGTGGAGCTCCTCCTCGAGCCGGTCGTCTCCCACCACTTCGACTTCGTCGCGCCGCTCTACGCGCGGCACCGGTACGACGGGACGATCACGAACACGATCGTCTACCCGCTCACGCGCGCCCTCTACGGCAAGCGGGTCCGCCAGCCGATCGGCGGGGACTTCGGCTTCACGGGCGACCTCGCCGCTCACTTCCTCGAGTTCGGCGACTGGGACGGGCCGGTCGCGCAGTACGGCATCGACATCTTCATGACGACGACGGCGCTCGCCGAGGGGCGGAAGGTCGCGCAGTCCTTCCTCGGCGCGAAGATCCACGACCCGAAGGACCCCGGCTCCGACCTCTCGCCGATGATGGTCCAGGTCGTCTCGACGCTGTTCTCCCTGATGGAGAGGTACGAGCCGGCCTGGAAGCGGGTCTCGGGATCGGAGAAGGTGCCGGTCTTCGGCTTCCCCTACACCGTCGGCCTCGAGCCGGTCCCGGTCAAGCTCGACCGGCTCCTCGCGCAGTACCGCCAGGCGGCTCACGACCTCCCGCCGATCTGGGAGTCGTTCCTCTCGCCCGGCTCGCTCGCGGCGATCCGCGACGCGGCCCACGCCCCGGCCGTCTCCCTCGGCGACGAGGCGTGGGTGAGGATCATCGCCGAGGCGGCGGCGGGCTTCCGGAGGCGCGCCCTCCCTCCCGCGACGCTGATCAAGTCGCTCGTTCCGCTCTATCTCGGGAAAGTGGCGACGTTCGTCGCCGAAACGGAGGCGGGGACGGCCGAGGAGGCCGAAGCCCGCCTCGAGGAGCTCGCCCTCGCCTACGAGCGCGGCAAGGACGCGCTCGAGGCCCTCTGGGAGAAGACTCCCTGACGGAGACGACGATGGGAAAGAACCTCGGACAGCAGATCGCCACCGCCTTCGAACGGCTCCTCGACGCGTTCCTCTCGGTCGTCCCGGCCGCGCTCGTCCTCCTGACGGCCGCGCTCGTGGGCGTCCTGACGGGCTTCCTGCTGCGAGCTCTCCTGCGGTGGGTCATCCGCCTCCGGCGGAAGTCGCGCCCGGCGGAGCCCTCCTCCTCGCGTCAGATCCTCCGGGCCGCGGGGCTGAAGGCCGACCCGGAGCGGGTCGCCGGGACGGTCTCGTTCTGGACGGCGGTCGTCGTGGCGCTCGCGGTCGGGGTCAACGCCCTCGAACCCGGCTCGCTGCGCGACGTCCTCACGGAGGGGGTCGGCTTCCTGCCGCGCCTCCTCGGCGCGATGCTCCTCGCGGTCGTCGGCCTCGGCGCCGGCGCACTCCTCCGTCGGAGCGTCCTCCTCGGCGCCGTGAACGCCGGCCTCCCGTGGGCGCGTGCCGGCGCACGCGCCGCCTACGTCCTCGTCGTGACGTCGTTCGTGGCGGCCGCGCTCGACCACCTCGGCGTCGGGAGGTCGATCCTCGTCGCGGCCTTCTCGATCGCCGGGGGCGCCATCGCCCTCACGCTGGCCCTCGCCTTCGGCCTCGGCGCGCGCGACCTCGCCCGCGGCTGGCTCGAGAAGAAGCTCCGCGCGGAGGAGGAGGACTCCGGAATCCGGCACGTCTGAGGCGATGGACCCGACGCCGCTCGCCGGCCGGGCTCGCGGGGGCGGAATAGCCCGCCGCCGCCGGGCGTTATAGGTCCCCGCGTGATCGCCGCCCTCCTTGCCGCCCTCGTCGCCGCCGTGCTGGCGCCGCTCCTCGAGAGGTGGCTCGGACGGCGTGCCGCGCCGCTCCTGGCGCTCGTCCCGGCGGCCCTCTTCCTCGCCCTCGCTCGCCACGTCCCGGAGATCTCCGCCGGCGGGACGCGCACCGCGTCGCTCGCGTGGATCGCGGAGCTGGGCGTCTCCCTCTCGTTCCGGCTGGACGGCCTCTCGCTCCTGATGGCGCTCGTCGTCACCGGCGTCGGGGCCGTCGTCCTGCTCTACGCCGGGAGCTACATGGAGGGGCACCCGCGCCGCGGGAACCTGCTCGGCTACCTCCTCGCGTTCCTCGCGGCGATGCTCGGGCTCGTCCTCTCGGACAACCTCCTCGGCCTCTTCGTCTTCTGGGAGGCGACGAGCCTCCTCTCGTACGTCCTCATCGGGTTCGAGAGGGAGAAGGTCGAGGTGCGCGCCTCCGCCCTCCAGGCGCTCCTCGTGACGGGCGGCGGGGGCCTCGCGCTCCTCGCCGGCTTCGTCCTCCTCGGGCAGGCGGGCGGGAGCCTCGACCTCGGGGCGCTCGCGGCGAACGCGGAGGCTGTGAAGGCGAGCCCCCTCTACCTCCCGGCCCTCCTCCTCGTCCTCCTCGGCGCCTTCACGAAGTCGGCGCAGGTCCCGTTCCACTTCTGGCTCCCCGAGGCGATGGCCGCGCCCGCGCCGGTCAGCACCTACCTCCACTCCGCGACGATGGTGAAGGCGGGCGTCTTCCTCCTCGCGCGCCTCCACCCGACGCTCGGCGGGACGCCGGAGTGGACCGGGATCGTCACGACCGTCGGCGCGGCGACGATGCTGACGGGGGCCCTCCTCGCCGTGGGGCAGCGGGACCTCAAGCGGCTCCTCGCCTGGTCCACCGTCAGCGCCCTCGGCTCGCTCGTGATGCTCGTCGGCGTCGGGACGCCCGCGGCCCTCGCCGCGGCGATGGTCCTCCTCCTCGCGCACGCGCTCTACAAGGGGGCGCTCTTCCTCGTCGCGGGGATCGTCGACCACGAGACGGGGACGCGCGACGTCGCGGCCCTCGGCGGCCTCTTCCGCGCCCTCCCGGTGACCGGAGCGGCCGCGGCCGCGGCCGCCTTCTCGATGGCCGGCCTCCCGCCGCTCCTCGGCTTCGTCAGCAAGGAGCTCCTCTACGACGCGGCCCTCCGCGCTTCGCCCGCGCCCTTTCTCCTCGTCCCCGTCGCGGTCGGCTCGAACATGCTCCTCGTGGCGGTCGCCCTCTCCGTCGGCTGGGGCCCCTTCGCGGGGCAGCCGGGGGAGACGCCGAAGGCCCCGCACGAGGCGCCGGCCGCCATGTGGGCCGGCCCGCTCCTCCTCGGCCTCGGGAGCCTCGCCGCCGGCCTCTTCTCGGGGGCGATCTCCCCGTTCGTCTCGGCGGCCGCGGCGGCGGCGATCGGGGCGCCGCACGCCCTCACGCTGGAGCTCTGGCACGGCTTCAACCTCGTCCTCGCCAAGAGCCTCGTCACGCTCGTCGTCGGCGTCGCCCTCTTCGCGGCGCGGCGCCGCTTCCGCGTGCTCGCCGGGCGCCTCGCTCCCCTCGTCGCCTTCGGGCCGCTCCGCCTCTACCGTGCGGGGCTCGCCAGCCTCGTGGGGCTCGCGAAGGGGACGGCGTCGGTCCTCTCGTCCGGCTCGCTCCGGCAGGACCTGCGGATCGTCCTCGCCGCGACGGTCGTCCTCGTCGCGCCCCTCCTCCTGACGCGGGCCGTCCTCGGGGCGCCCGACGCCCTCCGGTCCGTGCGGCCGCTCGAGGCGGTCCTCGCCCTCCTCGTCGTCGCGGGCGCCGCCGGCACCGTCCTCGCCGGCTCGCGCCTCGCGGCCGTCGTCGCGCTCGGCGTGACGGGCTTCGGCGTCGCGCTCCTCTTCCTCGTCTTCGGCGCCCCCGACCTCGCGATGACGCAGCTCGCGGTCGAGACGCTCTCGGTCCTCCTCTTCGTCGCCGTCCTCCGGCGCCTCCCGAGGCTGCAGAGCCGGTCGGCCCCGCGCGCGCGGGTCGTCGACGCCCTCCTCGCCGGCTCGGTCGGCGCCGTCATGGCCGGGCTCGTCCTGGCGGTCCACGCCGAGCCGCTTCGCTCCCGCCTCGCCCCGTTCTTCCGCGAGTCGAGCCTCGTCCTCGCGAAGGGGCGGAACGTCGTGAACGTCATCCTCGTCGACTTCCGCGGCCTCGACACGCTCGGCGAGATCACCGTCCTCGGCGTCGCCGCGCTCGGCGTCTGGTCGCTCGTGAGGCTTCGGCTCGCGTCCCGCGGGGCCGGCGCGAAGGGGGGCCGGCCGTGAGGTCGCTCATCCTCGCCGCCGCGACGCGGGTCGTCTTCCCGCTCCTCCTCCTCTTCTCCGTATTCCTCCTCTTCCGCGGGCACAACGAGCCCGGCGGCGGCTTCGTCGGCGGCCTCGTCGCGGCGACGGCCTACGCCCTCCTCGCGCTCACGGGAGGGGTCGCCGCGGCGCGGCGCGTCCTTCCGGCGCGCCCGGAGGTCCTGATCGGCGCCGGCCTCCTCGCCGCGCTCGCGAGCGGCCTCGTCGGCCTCGCCGCCGGCCGCCCGTTCATGACCGGCCTCTGGGGCGGCGTCTCCCTGCCGGTCGTCGGGAAGCCGGGAACGCCGGTCCTCTTCGACGCGGGGGTCTACCTGACGGTCGTCGGCGTCGTCCTCCTGATCCTCCTCACGCTCCAGGAGGAGGACGAGGCGTGACGCTCCTCCTCGCGCTCGCGATCGGAGCCCTCTACGCCGCGGGGACCTACCTCCTGCTGCGACGGAGCGCGATCCGCGTCGTCTTCGGCCTCGCGCTCCTCGGCTATGCGTCGAACCTCCTCGTCTTCACCGCGGGGCGGCTCTCGCGGGAGGGCCCGCCCATCGTCCCGGAGGGGGCCGCCCTCGCGGCGGCCACGTCGGCCGACCCGCTCCCGCAGGCGCTCGTCCTGACGGCGATCGTCATCGGGTTCGGCGTCCAGGCGTTCGCCCTCGTCCTCCTGAAGCGGACCTGCCAGGAAGCGGGGACCGACGACGTCGACGCGATGCGGGAGGAGGCGTGAACACGCTCCTCGTCCTCCCGCTCCTCGTCCCGCTCGCGACCGCGGCCGCGACGATCCTCCTCGCGCGCTCGCCGCGCGCCACGCGCGCGGCGAGCTTCGCCGGGGCGACGGCGTTCCTCGCCGGGGCGGTCGCGCTCCTCGGCGCGACGCTCGACGGGACGATCCTCGTCACGCAGGCGGGGGCCTGGGCGGCGCCGTTCGGGATCTCGCTCGTCGCCGACCGCTTCGCGGCCGCGATGGTCCTCGTGGCCGCCGTCCTCCTCGCGGCGGTTGTCGCCTATTCGGTCCGCGGCGTCGACGGGGCGCGCGAGCGGGCGGGCTACCACCCGCTCCTCCACGTCCTCTCGATGGGCGTCTCCGGGGCCTTCCTGACGGGCGACCTCTTCAACCTCTACGTCTGGTTCGAGGTCATGCTGATGGCGTCGTTCGTCCTCGTCTCCCTCGGGGGCGAGCGGGCGCAGCTGCAGGGGGCGCTGAAGTACGTCGTCCTGAACCTCGTCTCCTCGGCGCTCTTCCTGGCGGGCGCGGGGCTCCTCTACGGCTCCGTCGGGACTCTCAACATGGCCGACGTGGCCGTCGCGCTCCGCGACCTGCCGGCCCAGGGGCTCCCGAGCGTCGTGGCCTCCCTCTTCCTCCTCGCGTTCGGGATCAAGGCGGCCGCGTTCCCCCTCTTCTTCTGGCTCCCGGCCTCGTACCACACGCCGCCGATGCCGGTGGCGGCGCTCTTCGCGGGGCTCCTGACGAAGGTGGGCGTCTACGCCCTCGTGCGCGTCCTGACGCTCGTCTTCGTCCGCGACACGGCCTTCACCGGCCCGCTCCTCCTCGCCGTCGCGGCGCTGACGATGGTCACCGGCGTCCTCGGCGCGATGGCGCAGGGCGACGTGCGGAAGATCCTCTCCTTCCACATCGTCAGCCAGATCGGCTACATGCTGATGGGGCTGGGCCTCGGGACGCGGCTCGCGCTCGCCGGGACGGTCTTCTACGTCCTCCACCACATCGTCGTGAAGGCGAACCTCTTCCTCGTCGCGGGCGTGCTGCGGCGCGCCGGGGGGAGCTTCTCGCTCGAGCGGCTCGGCTCTCTCCTCGCCCGCTCGCCCCTCCTCGCCGCGGCGTTCCTCGTCCCCGCGATCTCCCTCGCGGGCCTCCCTCCCCTCTCCGGCTTCTGGGCGAAGTACCTCCTCGTCCGCGCGGGGCTGGAGGCGGGGCACGGGGCGATCGTCGCCGTGGCGCTCGCCGTCAGCCTGCTGACGCTCTTCTCGATGACGAAGATCTGGAACGAGGCGTTCTGGAAGCCGGCCCCGGCCGGCGCCGGAGAGGCGCCGGCGCCCCTGACGGCGGGAGAGCGCGCGTCGCTCCTCGGCCCGATCCTCGTCCTCGGCGCGATCACGGTCGCGATCGGCCTCGGCGCGGGGGTCCTCTACCGCTTCGCCGACGCGGCCGCCGCCCAGCTCCTCGACCCGGAGCTCTACGTCCGCGCCGTCCTCGGCGCTCGCGACGGAGGGACGTGAGCGATGCCGGGCACGTTCGCGTTCCTCGTCTTCGCCTGGGTCGCCGTCACCGGCGAGATGTCGGTCGGGAACCTCCTCGAGGGGGTGATCCTCGCCGGGCTCCTCGTCCTCCTCCTTCGCGTTCCTCTCCGCCGCCGCTTCCGGCTCGAGAAGGTGCCGAAGGCGCCCGGGCTCCTCCTCTACTTCCCGCAGGAGATCCTCCTCTCGAACGCGGCGGTGGCCCGTAGCCTCCTGTCTC
>JAGOBQ010000595.1 GCA_017999215.1 Thermoanaerobaculia bacterium | reverse complement strand
TCTCTCACCTCCTCGGCTACCTCGGGGAGGCGAGCCCCGAGCAGCTCGCCTCGCGCGCCGGGCGGGTCCGCTCCGGCGAGTCGATCGGCCAGCGGGGTATCGAGGCGGCCTACCAGGACCTCCTCTCCGGGACGTCGGGCCTGCGGACGTTCGTCATCGACTCCTTCGGCCGCGAGGTGGCCGAGCTCGACCGGGTCGACCCGCTCCCCGGAAACACGCTCGTCCTGAACATCGACCTCGACCTCCAGCGAATCGCCGACGACTACTTCCGCGACAAGGTCGGCTCGGCGGTCGCGCTCGACCCGAGAACCGGCGAGATTCTCGCGCTCGTCTCCGCGCCGGCGTACGACCCGAACGTCTTCTCCCGCCGGGTCACGCGGGCGGAATGGCAGGCGATCGTCGGGAACGAGGACCGCCCGCTCCAGAACCGCGCGATCCAGAACGTCTACTCCCCGGGCTCCGTCTGGAAGGCGTTCGTGGCGTACGCCGCGCTGACGAACGGGGTCCCCGCCTCGGAGACGACCTTCTGCCCGGGATTCGCCACGTTCTACGGCCGCCGCTTCCGCTGCCACGGCGCGCACGGGACGGTCGACCTGCCGCGGGCGCTCCAGGTCTCGTGCGACGTCTGGTTCTACAACGCGGGCCGCAGGCTCGGCGTCGACGCCCTCGCCGAGGCGGCTCGGACCTTCGGGTTCGGGCGTCCGACCGGAGTCGACCTCGCCTCCGAGAAGGCGGGGAACGTCCCCTCCACCGCCTGGAGCCAGTCGGTGCGCAGGCACCCGTGGTACCCGGGCGAGACGATCTCGGTCGCGATCGGCCAGGGGCCGCTCCTCGTCTCGGCGCTCCAGACGGCGCGCGCCTTCTCGGCGCTCGCGAACGAGGACGGCGCCCTCCCCGTACCGCACCTGTTCCGGATCGGAGAGCACGTCCGGAGCGGCGCCCGCGTCGCGTACCGTCCGCCCGTGACCGAGCGGGTCCCCTTTCCCCCGGGCGTGAGGGAGACGATCGTCGAGGGGCTCTGGCGCGTCGTGAACCAGCCGGGCGGGACGGCCTACCGCTATCGGGCGGAGGGGCTCGACGCCTGCGGGAAGACCGGGACCGTCCAGGTCGTCGCCCAGAAGCAGGCGAAGATGACGCACCAGCTCCCCGAGAAGCTGCGCGACCACGCCTGGTTCGCGGCCTTCGCCCCGCGCGAGGACGCGAGGATCGTCGTCGTCGTCTTCGTCGAGAACGGGATGCACGGCTCCTCGGCCGCCGCGCCGCTCGCGATGCGCCTCATCGAAGCGCACCTGCGCCCCGGGAGCGTTCCGGTCCCGGCGCCTCCGGCCGCGCCCCTCCCGGAAGCGACGCCTCCGGGCGGGACGACGACGGCCGAGCAGGCCGCGGCGCCCGCGGCCCGGACGGGGGCCTGACGTGTCGCGCCTCGCCGACGCGCTTCCGCGCCGGCTCGACGTGCCGCTCCTCCTCGCCGCGGTCACGCTGTCGGCGATCGGTCTCGCCATGGTCGTCTCGACGACCTCCGGGACGACTCGTGGAGGGCTCGGCGGGCGCCAGGCGCTCTTCCTCCTCGCCGGCGTCGTTGCCGCGGCCTTCTTCGCCCTCTTCGACTACCGACTCCTCCTGCGCGCCTCCCCCGCGCTCTTCCTCGCCTCGCTCCTTCCGCTCGTCTGGCTCCCCGTCTTCGGCCCGACGATCGCGGGGGCGAAATCGTGGATCCGGCTCTTCGGCGGGTTCCAGGTCCAGCCCTCCGAGCTCGCCCGGATCGCGACCGTCCTCCTCCTCGCCTGGATCCTCGAGAACGACGACCGCCCCTACCTCTCGACGAGGACCGTCGCCGCCCTCGTCGGCGTCGTCGCGCTCCCGGTCGGCCTCATCCTCCTCCAGCCCGATCTCGGCGTCGCGCTCACCTACGTCCCGTTCCTGCTCGCCGCCCTCTACCTCGGAGGGCTTCGCCCGCGGGTCTGGGCCGGGCTCGTCCTCGCCGGGAGCCTCGCCGCCGGCGCCTCCTGGTTCGTCCTCAAGGACTACCAGAAGGACCGGATCCGGACCTTTCTCGACCCCGACCTGGCGGCCCGCGGCGCCGGCTACCAGGTGCGCCAGGCGCGGATCGCGATCGGCTCCGGAGGGATCGCCGGGAAGGGGTGGAAGGAGGGGACGCAGAGCCGTCTCGGCTTCCTTCCGGTCCGCCACTCCGACTTCATCTTCGCCGCGCTCGCCGAGGAGCGCGGCTTCCTCGGCGTCTCCGCCGTCCTCGGGCTCTACGGCCTCTATCTCGCGAGAGGGTTCGGCGTCGCGCGCGACGCGCGCGACCGGGGCGGCTCGATGCTCGTCCTCCTCGTCGTCCTGAACGTCGCGGCCCAGGCCGCGGCGAACGTCGCCATGAACGTCGGCGTCCTGCCGACGACGGGCATCACGCTCCCCTTCGTCTCTTACGGGGGCTCGTCCATCATCGCCACCTGGGCGATGACGGGGCTCGTCCTCTCCGTCGCCCAGCGCCGGTTCGTCAACGTCTGAACTCCCGAGGCCCACATGCAGAAAGAGCTCCTCATCTCCGCCAACGAACGCGAGACGCGGGTCGCCGTCCTGGAGGACGGCCGGGTCGCCGAGGTCCAGATCGAGCGGCGCAAGCAGCGCGGCGTCGTCGGGAACATCTACAAGGGACGCGTGACCCGCGTCCTGCCGGGGATGCAGTCGGCGTTCGTCGACATCGGCCTCGAGAAGGACGCCTTCCTCTACGTCGCCGACGTCGGCGAGGAGGTCGAGGACTTCGACCGCTTCGGCGGGATCGAGGAGGGCGCCGCAGCCGCCGAGGCCGAGCCGGAGGAGGCGGTCGAGGCCCCGTCCCCGATCGTCGAGGCCGAGCCTCCCCAGCGGACGCCGCTTCCCTCGATCGACGAGCTCCTCCGCGAGGGGCAGGAGCTCGTCGTCCAGGTGACGAAGGACCAGATCGCCCACAAGGGTGTCCGGATCACGACGCACGTCACCCTCCCCGGCCGGACGCTCGTCTACATGCCGACGATCGACCACGTCGGGGTCTCGCGC
>JAGOBQ010000594.1 GCA_017999215.1 Thermoanaerobaculia bacterium | reverse complement strand
CGCGCGCGTCGAGAAGAGCTACTTCGACACCCCCTTCCTCGCGCCGGAGGAGATCGATCGGAACCTCGTCCTCGGCCTCGAGCAGGCGCGCGACACCGTGCTCCCGGAGGTCCTCGTCCGGCCGCGGTTCCGGCCATTCGTGGAAGACGAGCTCGACGGGCTCTGGCCCGCCGAGCGGTTCGGCCGGCTCCTCGCCCATCCCGCGGGCGCCCCGGCGCCCGGCACGCCGGACGCACCCTCCGTCGGCCCGCGCTCCGTCGTCGCGATCGGCCCCGAGGGCGGCTGGGTCCCGTTCGAGACCGACCTCCTCGAAGAGCACGGCTTCGCGCGGTTCGCGCTCGGGCCGCGCGTCCTCCGCGTCGAGACGGCGGTCGCGTTCGCGTTCGGACAGCTCCTTCTCGCCCGTGCTCTCGGCAACGACCGCTGACGCTCCGGTGCGCCGCGTGTGCGATCCCGGTACGATCGCGGGACCATGCGACTCGAGTACGGACTCGCGCTGAGCCTCCTCCTCGCCGTTCCCGCTGCCGCACAGGACGGCCCGCCGCCCGTTCCCGTCCCCGCGACCTCCGCGCCGTCGCCGGGCGCCCCGTACCGCGAGCTCGTACTCTCGGGTCGCGCGGTCGACACGGTGGGCGCGAAGTTCACGGTGGGCGCCGCGCGCTACGAGCTCTCGAGCGGGAGGCTCTGGGAGCTCACGACGAAGGACGGAGCGCCCGTCGGCGCGTTCTTCCTCGGCGCGGGGAGCCTCGCCTTCTCGACCGGGGACCCGCAGGCCGCCCGCCTCGCCGCGCGGAACGCGAAGCACGTCGGCGGCGCGAAGGAGGTCGACGGGGAGCTCCGCGCGACGTTCTCGACGGCGGCGTTCCTCTTCTCCGCCGCACTTCGCCCCTCCTGGACGTTCGCGGCCGCGGAGGAAGCCCCGGTCCGCCGCTTCGCGGCGCACGTCGAGCGATTCGCGCGCGACCGGACGCCGCAGGTCGCGTCCCGGCTCGCGATCGCAGAGGCGGCGAAGGGGGCGTACTTCGCCGCGACGCTCGAGGCGGACCCGGACCTCCGTCACGTCTTCGACCCGGTGGCCGACGACGAGGAGGTGCTCCGTGTCGTCGATCGGCCGGCCGGACTTCCGGGGGGCTTTCCCCAGATGCGCTTCTCCCGGGACCTCTCGCGCCGGCCGATCGGGCGGACGCGCCGGCAGGCGCCTCGCGTCGACGCCCGGCTCGTCGCCGTGGACGTCGACGTGCGCGAGGGGGCGGCCCCGTGGGGCGAGCTGAAGGTGACCGAGACGTTCGTCGCCGTTCGCCCCGTCTCGTTCCTCGTCCTCGACTTCTCGACCGAAACGCTCTTTCGGAACGACCTCCTCGAGACGCGGCTCCGGAGCCTCGTCGACGGCGACGGCCGACCGCTCCCCTACGCGCTCGGGAACGGCGAGCTCGTCGTGGCCCTCCCGAAGCCCCTCGCGCCCGGCGCGAGGTTCACGCTCCGCCTCGAGTACGAGGCGCCCTACTTCGAGCGGGCCGGTGGCGACAACCTGTGGGAGCTCCCGATCGCGAGCGGGTGGTACCCGCAGCCGCTCTCCTTCAGCTCGTCCCGCCACACGTTTCACGCCGTCGTCCGCGCCCGCAAGCCGTTCCTCGCGTTCGCCTCCGGCGACACGGTCCGGCGGACCGAGGAGGACGGGTGGAACGTCCTCGAGACGCGGCTCGACGAGCCCGTTCCGTTCGCGACGGTCCTCGCCGGCAAGTACACGACGCAGGAGTCGACGGAGGACGGCGTCACCTGCCGCGTCGCGAGCTACGGCATCCCGAAGGAGATGTCGGGGAAGAAGCTCCTGAGCGTCTTCCACGGGGTCCGGAAGTTCTACGAGTGGCTCCTCGGGCCGTTCCCGTGGAAGGAGTTCACGATCGTCGAGATCAACGACTATGGCTTCGGGCAGGCCCCGCCCGGGATGATGCGGATCACGAAGGAGGCATTCCAGTCGAACGTCTTCACGGACGAGGTCTCGACGCTCTTCTCGCAGGGGATCAACCAGCGGGTCGCGCACGAGATCGCCCACGCCTACTTCGGATACGTCGTCCGCGACGCCTCCCCGGAGCACCAGTGGATCTCCGAGGCCTTCTCCGAGATCGCCTCGATGTACGCGATCGAGAAGCTGAAAGGGAAGGCGGAGGGGAAGAAGCTCGCCGGGACGTGGGCAGGGGCCGCGCGGCTGTCGGCGAAAGCGGCGCCGATCGACCTCGCGAACGGCCTCGCCCCGAAGATCGCGTCGACCTGGGACAGCTCGACGGCGATCGACCGGATCGAGCTCGTCTACTCGAAGGGGGCGCACCTCCTCCAGACGCTCCGGCTCGAGCTCGGAGACGACCTCTTCTTCACGGTCCTCCGGTCGTTCCTCCGGAGCTTCGAGAAGCAGCGGGACGTGACGACCGACGACTTCGTCGCCCTCCTCTCGTTCGCCACGAAGAAGGACTGGAAGCCGTGGTTCGAGAGGTACTACTACGGCACCGAGATGCCCTGAGGGACCGGCCGGAGCATCGTTCGGCGCATCCCGCGAAAGGTCACGGCCAGACGAACGTCATCGGCACCTCGACGCTCGGACCGAGGCTCTGCGTGACGGGGCAGGCGCGGGCCGTCGCCTCGAGGAGGGCCCTCTTCTCGGCGGGAAGCGACGCGAGTGAGGGCGGGAACGTCACGGTCGTCGGGAGCGCCGCGATCCGCCGGCGCGGGTCCGCGACCATCTCCTTGACGACGTGGACGGTCGTCCCCGCGATCTCGATGCCGTGCCGCGTCGCGACGAGCGCCATCGTCGTGACGAGACAGGAGCCGAGGGAGGTCGCGCAGAGGTCGGTCGGCGAGAACGCCTCACCCTTCCCGCCGTTGTCGAGCGGAGCGTCGGTGACGAGCTTCGAGCCGGAGGGGCGATGGGTCGCCTCGCAGTGGAGGCCCCCGGTGTAGACGATGTCGATGTCGACGGCCATGCCGGAGACGCTACGCGACGCCGCCCGTCCCGTCGAGCCCCGACCGCGCCGCGGGGACGTCTCAGGCGGGGCCG
>JAGOBQ010000094.1:7908-10917 GCA_017999215.1 Thermoanaerobaculia bacterium | reverse complement strand
CCGCCGGAGGGGGCCGGCCTCGAGGCCGCGACGGCGCGACGCCTCGCGGGGCGGCACGGCGCGGCGGCGGCGGCGGTCGTCGCAGGGGCGCGGGACGGCGAGCTCGAGCCCGTCGCGGGGACTCCGTGGCTCTGGGCGGAGATCCGGTACGCCGCGCGCACGGAACGGGTCGTCCGACTCGACGACCTCCTCCTGCGCCGCGTTCGGGTCGGGCTCGTCCTTCCGGACGGCGGGGCCTCGCTCCTTCCGCGCGTCGCAGCCATCTGCCGGGAGGAGCTCGCGTGGGATGATGAGCGCTGGCGGATGGAAGAGCAGGACTACCTCGCGAGGTGGCGCGCGAGCCACTCGGCGCCCGCGGCGTCGGCCGCCCTCTGCGCGTGAGCGGCGAGCGGCTCCTCGCGATCGACCACGGGACGCAGAGCGTCCGGGCCCTCCTCTTCGACCTGTCGGGGAACCTCCTCGCGCGGAGCCGCGTCCCGATCGAGCCGTACGTCCCGGGTCCTCCCGGCTTCGCCGAGCAGGACCCGGAGCTCTACTGGCGGTCGGTCTGCGCCGCGACGCGGGGGCTCCTCGCGCAGCCGGACGTCTCTGCCGGCTCGATCGCCGGCCTCGCCGTGACGACGCAGCGGGCGACGATGGTGGCGACGGACGCGCAGGGGAGGCCGCTCCGGCCGGCGATCGTCTGGCTCGACCAGCGGAGAACGGACGGCGTCCCTCCGGTCCGGGGTCTCTGGGGGGCGGCCTTCCGCCTCTCCGGGATGTCCGGGACGGTGGCCTACTTCCAGGCGGAGGCCGAGGCGCACTGGCTCGCTCGGCACGAGCCGGAGACGTGGCGGAAGACGGAGCGGTACCTGTTTCTCTCCGGCTTCCTCGCGCACCGGCTGACGGGTCGCTTCGTCGATTCGACCGGGGGGCAGGTCGGCTACGTCCCGTTCGACTACCGGAGGCTCCGCTGGGCGTCGCGCCTCGACTGGAAGTGGGAAGCGCTGCCGGTCCGCCGGGAGCAGCTGCCGGAGCTCGTCCCGCCGGGAGGCCGCCTCGGCGAGCTGTCCGCGGCCGCCGCGGAGGCGACGGGCCTGCCGAAGGGGCTCCCGGTGATCGCCGCCGCCGCCGACAAGGCGTGCGAGGTCCTCGGAGCCGGATGCCTCGAGCCGCACGTCGCCTGCCTCAGCTACGGAACGACCGCGACGATCAACACGACCCACCGCCGCTACGTCGAGCCGCTCCCGCTCCTGCCGCCGTACCCGTCGGCCGTCCCCGGCGCCTACAGCCTCGAGATCCAGATCTACCGCGGCTTCTGGATGGTGACCTGGTTCAAGGAGCAGTTCGGCCAGCTCGAGGAGGCGGAGGCGCGAGAGAAGGGGCTCCCCGCCGAGGCGCTCTTCGACGAGCTCGTCTCGAAGGTCCCTCCCGGCTCCATGGGCCTCGTCCTCCAGCCCTACTGGTCGCCCGGCGTGAGGCGGCCCGGGCCCGAGGCGAAGGGGGCCGTCATCGGCTTCGGCGACGTCCACACCCGCGCGCACCTCTACCGCGCGATCCTGGAGGGGCTCGCCTACGCCCTTCGCGAGGGGAAGGAGCGTTCCGAGAAGCGGAGCGGCGTCCCGATCACGGAGCTGCGCGTCGCGGGCGGAGGTGCGCAGAGCGACGCGGCGATGCAGATCACCGCGGACGTCTTCGGCCTGCCGGCGGCCCGGCCCCACGTCACGGAGGCCTCGGGGCTCGGCGCCGCGATCGACGTCGCGGTCGGCCTCGGGCTCCACCCGACGTTCGAGTCCGCGGTCGCCTCGATGACGCGCGTCGGGCGCGTCTTCGTCCCCGACCCGGCGACGTCGGGCCTCTACGACCGCCTCTACCGCCGGGTCTACCGGCGGATGTACGAGCGCCTCCGCCCTCTCTACGCCGAGATCCGCGACATCACCGGGTATCCGCCTTGACGGGGGCCGGGGCGGAGTTGTACGCCCCGGTCCGCGATGCTACGGTCCGCGCCGCGCGCGGCCCCGGGCCGCGTCGCCCGGACGAGATGCGCCGTACCCGGTCAGGACAAGACGACGCGGAAAGGAGCCTTCCATGCCCTGGCTCTTCCTCGTCCTGGCCGGCCTTCTCGAGGTGGGGTGGGCCGTCGGCCTGAAGTTCACCGACGGGTTCCGCCGCCCGCTCCCTTCGCTCCTCGTCGCCGCCTCGATGGGCGGGAGCGTCGTCCTCCTCTCCTGGGCGGCGCGGTCGATCCCGATCGGAACGGCCTACGCCGTCTGGGTCGGGATCGGCGCGCTCGGCGCGGTGATCTTCGGGATCCTGCTGTTCGACGAGCCGCTCCCTCCGCTACGGGCGCTCTTCGTGGCGCTCCTCGTCATCGCGATCGCGGGGCTGAAGTGGACCTCGGGGCCGGCGGGAGACGCCGGGAGCTGATCGGCTGCCGTATCCTCGCGGGACGATGACGACCGCGGACGTCCTCCTCCCGCGCAAGGGGGCGATCCTCGTCAAGTGGGGCTTCGAGCGGTATCGCTCCGGCTTCCGGAGGATCACCCGCCGCTCGGCGCGCCACTTCGAGGCGGCCGACTGGCACGGCGTCCAGCACGACATGGCGGAGCGCCTCGCGCTCTATACGAACGTCGTCCGGCGCGTCGTCGGGTCGCTCGCGGAGGTCTTCGGTGCGGAGCGCCGGTCGCCCGAGCTCTGGTCGGCGATGAAGCGAGAGTACTCGTGGCTGATGCGCGGGCACGGCGACCTCGAGCTCGCGGAGACGTTCTTCAACTCGGTCACGCGGAAGGTCTTCACGACCGTCGGCGTCGACCCGAAGAGGGAGTTCGTCCACCTCGGGAGCGACACGGGCCTGCCTCCGCCGGGCGCGGTGCCGGTCAGGACCTATCCCGGCGCGCTCTCGACCGGGACGGTCGTCGGCGAGGTGGGCCTGCATCTCGTCGAACGTCGGCGGAAGGCCGGTCAGCGTGATCGTCAGTCGGCGGAACAACGTCGCCCGGTCGGCCTCGCTGGCGAAGGTCAGGCCGTCGC
>JAGOBQ010000094.1:0-7898 GCA_017999215.1 Thermoanaerobaculia bacterium | reverse complement strand
CGGTACGGTCGTCGAGGAGGTGCTCGACGACTATTCCTTCGCCGTTCCGTGGGAGGACCCGGCGCGCGACGCGCGGCGGGTGGCGGCGGAGGTCGATCGGGCGGTGGCCGGAGCGTGGGGCGAGCCCGGTTTCGACTTCGTGGAGCTGCTGGAGCCGGTCTTCTACCGCGGCAAGGGGGCGTACGTCGTCGGGCGCGTCGTCAAGGGCCTCCGCTCGCTGCCGCTCGTCCTCGCCCTCGCGAACCCGGGAGGACGGGTCGTCGTGGACGCCGTCCTCCTCGACGAGGACGAGGTCTCGATCGTCTTCAGCTTCACCCGCTCGTACTTCCACGTCGACGTCGAGGCGCCGGCGGGGGTCGTGAGGTTCCTGAAGTCGATCCTCCCGCGCAAGCCGATGGCCGAGCTCTACGTCTCGCTCGGGTACAACAAGCACGGGAAGACCGAGCTCTTCCGCGACCTCCTGCGGCACCTCGAGCGGTCGGGCGACCGGTTCGAGCGGGCGCGGGGCGAGCGCGGGATGGTGATGGCCGTCTTCACGATGCCCGGCTACGACGTCGTCTTCAAGGTGATCCGCGACCGCTTCGGCCCGGCCAAGAGCGTGACGCGCGAGCAGGTGAAGGAGCGGTACCAGTTCGTCTTCGAGCACGACCGGGCCGGGCGCCTCGTCGACGTCCAGGAGTACGAGCTCCTGGAGTTCGAGAAGGACCGCTTCGAGCCGTCCCTCCTCGAGGAGCTGCTCGCCGAGTGCGCCGAGAACGTCGCGCTCCGGGACGGCGACGTCGTCATCCGGCACCTCTACACCGAGCGACGGGTCGTGCCCCTGAACCTCTTCCTCCGGGAGGCGCCGGGGGAGAGGGCCCGGGAGGCCGTCCTCGACTTCGGGCGGGCCCTGCGGGACCTCGCCGCGACGAACGTCTTCCCGGGGGACCTCCTCGTGAAGAACTTCGGCGTCACGCGGCACGGCCGGGTCGTCTTCTACGACTACGACGAGCTCTGCGCCGTGACCGACTGCGACTTCCGCGAGCTCCCGGACCAGGACGAGGACGGGGGGGGCGACGGGCCGTCGTTCTACGTCGGTCCCCGCGACGTCTTTCCCGAGGAGTTCCTGACGTTCATGGGATTTCCGGCGCCTCTCCGGCGCCTTTTCGCCGGATCTCACGGCGACCTCCTCGTGCCGGGCTTCTGGAACGAGATGAAGCGCCGCCACCTCGCCGGCGAGATCCCCGACCTCCACCCCTACCCGCCCGAGCGCCGCCTTCCCGGGCGGCCGGACGCCTGAGCGAGAGCCCGAGCTCCTCGCGGTTTGTCGCGCTCCGAGAGCGCCGCTAGAATCCGCCCCCCGGAGGTACGTGATGTCCGACTCGAAGATGCCCGCCCCGCCGAACGGCGAGAAGATCCGGATCGTCGACGGGAAGCTGATCGTTCCCGAGAATCCCGTCGTCCCCTTCATCGAGGGGGACGGCACGGGACCCGACATCTGGCGCGCCTCCGTCCGCGTCCTGGACGCCGCGGTCGCGAAGGCCTACGGCGGGAAGCGGAAGATCGCCTGGATGGAGGTCCTCGCGGGCCAGAAGTCGTACGACAACCTCGGGACGTGGCTTCCCGACGAGACGGTCGCGGCGTTCCAGGAGTACCTGGTCGGCATCAAGGGCCCGCTCACGACTCCGATCGGCGGCGGCATCCGGTCGCTGAACGTCGCGCTGCGCCAGCTCCTCGACCTCTACGTCTGCCTGCGGCCCGTCCGCTGGTACAAGGGGGTCCCCTCCCCGGTGAAGCGCCCCGAGAAGGTCGACATGGTCATCTTCCGGGAGAACACCGAGGACATCTACGCCGGGATCGAGTTCGAGTCGGGGAGCGACGACGCGAAGAAGGCGCTCGAGTTCCTGAAGGCCGGCTGGCCGGCGATGTACAAGAAGATCCGTTTCCCCGAGACGGCGGCGATCGGCTTCAAGCCGGTCTCGAAGGAGGGGAGCGAGCGCCTCGTCCGCGCCGCGATCCGGTACGCCATCGAGAACAAGCGGAAGAGCGTCACGATCGTCCACAAGGGCAACATCATGAAGTTCACGGAGGGGGCGTTCCGGAACTGGGGCTACGAGCTGGCCGAGCGGGAGTTCGCGGGCGAGACGTACACCTGGGACCAGTGGGAGCGGACGAAGAAGGACTCCGGGGGAGCCGCGGCCGACGCCGAGCAGAAGGCGGCGCTCGCGGCGGGGAAGGTCCTGATCAAGGACGCCATCGCCGACATCACGCTCCAGCAGGTGCTGACGCGCCCCGAGGAGTTCGACGTCATCGCGACGCTGAATCTGAACGGCGACTACCTCTCCGACGCCCTCGCGGCCCAGGTCGGCGGCATCGGCATCGCGCCGGGCGGGAACGTGAACTACGTCACCGGCCACGCCGTCTTCGAGGCGACGCACGGCACGGCTCCGAAGTACGCCGACCTCGACAAGGTCAACCCCGGCTCGGTCGTCCTCTCGGGCGAGATGATGCTCCGCTACATGGGGTGGACCGAGGCGGCCGACCTCGTCATCAAGGGGATGGACGGGGCGATCGCGGCGAAGAAGGTCACCTATGACTTCGCCCGGCTCATGGACGGGGCTGCCGAGGTGAAGTGCAGCGAGTTCGGCGACCAGATCATTGCCTGCATGGACTGACACCCGGCACAGAAGCGATCTTCCAAAGGGGGCGCTCCGGCGCCCCCTATTCGTTTCCTGCCCGCCGCCGCGCCGGGGGAACGGAGGCGGGACCGGGGCCTTCCGGCGCGCACCGCGGGCGGCTCGGGTTAACCTCGGTCGATGCGCGCTTCCCTCCGCACCGCCACCGCGGCGGCCGTCCTCCTCCTCCCGCGGCTCCTTTGCGCCGAACCCGCCCCTCCGACCGGCCGCTGGCACGCCACGCTCGAGCCGGTGCCCGGGCTCGAGGTCGCCTTCGGCATGAAGGTCGAGGCAAAGGGGGGCGGACTGACCGGCGCCCTCGTCAACGGCGCCTCGGAGAGCCGGTTCACCTCCGTCTCGTGGGACGGGGAGACGCTGACGCTCGCGCTCGACCACTACGACGGGAGGCTGGTCGCCCGCGCGGTCGGGGCCTCCCTCGCGGGGACGTTCGTGCGGGCGATCCCGTCCGGGAAGATCGAGCTCCCGTTCCGCGCGACGCTCGCCGCGCCGCCGGTCCCGAGGCCGCCGAAGGGATCTCCCGCGATCTCGGGCGAGTGGGGCGTCGAGATGGGGGAGGGCGACAAGGCCCAGCGTCTCCTCGCGACGTTCCGGCAGGACGGAGGGCGCGCCACGGGGACGCTCCTCGGCCCGACCGGCGACTACGGCCCGATGCACGGGACGTGGGACGGCCAGGCGCTCGTCCTGACGGTCTTCGACGGTGTCTTCGTCTACCGGATCGACGCGAAGGCCGAGGGGGCGGGACGCCTCGAGGGGACGTTCCGAAGCCGGAACGGGACGCCGGTCCGATGGATCGCCCGGCGCCTCGACGCGGCCGGTGCCGCGGCCTGGCTCCCCGGGGGCGGCTCGGTCGTCCGGGCGAAGGAGCCGGGGGCGCGGGTCTCGTTCTCGTATCCGTCGGCGCCGGGGAAGACGGTCTCGCTCGACGACCCGGAATTCGCCGGCCGCCCGGTCCTCGTCACGATCTCCGGGACCTGGTGCCCGAACTGCCACGACGAGGCGCCGGTCCTGGAGGAGCTCTGGCGGAAGTTCAAGGGGAAGGGCCTTGCCGTCGTCGCCCTGTCCTACGAGTACACCGAGGACGCCGAGCGGAGCTTTCGCCAGATCGCCCGGTTCCGCGAGCGCCACGGCCTGACGTATCCGGTCCTCTTCGCCGGCACGACGAAGGGGGCGGCGGCCTCGGCGCCGATCTCGTCGCTGGAAGGCTGGAAGGGCTACCCGACGACGCTCTTCCTCGACCGGAGCCACCGGATCGTGAAGGCGCACTCCGGTTTCGACGGACCGTCCACGGGCGCCCGGTTCGCGGCGCAGAAGAAGGAGCTGGAGGCGGCGGTGAAGGAGATCCTGGCCCGGTAACGCAGTGTCCTGTCCTCCGGGCGCGGCGCGCCGGGAGGACGTCGCGTCAGTGCTCCTGGCGGTAGTTCGGGGCCTCCTTCGTGATGATGACGTCGTGGACGTGGCTCTCCTTGAGCCCGGCCGACGTGATCCGAACGAACTTCGCCCTCTTCCGGAGGTCGGGGAGCGTCCGCGCGCCCGAGAGGCCCATTCCCGCCCTCACGCCGCCGACGATCTGCGCGAGGAGGACGGAGAGCGACCCCTTGTGCGGCACCATCCCCTCGATCCCCTCCGGCACCATCTTGCGCGGCTCGTCCCCGGCGTTCTGGAAGTAGCGGTCGGCCGACCCCTTCGTCATCGCGCCGAGCGAGCCCATTCCGCGGTAGGCCTTGAACGTGCGCCCCTGGTAGAGGATGGTCTCGCCGGGCGACTCGTCGGTGCCGGCGAAGAGGCTGCCGATCATCACGGACTGGGCGCCGAAGGCGAGCGCCTTCGTGACGTCGCCCGAGAACTTGATCCCGCCGTCGGCGATGAGGGGGACCTTCGACTTCCCCTTTCCCTTCACGCACTCGAGGATCGCGTGGATCTGCGGGACGCCGACGCCCGTGACGACGCGCGTCGTGCAGATCGAGCCGGGGCCGATCCCGATCTTCACCGCGTCGGCGCCGAGGCGGATGAGGTCGCGCGTCGCCTCCGCGGTGCCGACGTTCCCGGCGATGACGGGAGTGGACGGGAACGTCTTCTTCAGGATCTTCAGCGCCTGGAGGACCCCTTCGCTGTGGCCGTGGGAGGAGTCGAGGCAGAGGACGTCCACCTTCGCGGCGATCAGCTCCCGGGCGCGGTCGACGAGGTCGGCGCCCGCGCCGACCGCCGCGCCGACGCGGAGGCGGCCGAGCGAGTCCTTACAGGCGTTCGGGTACTTGATCTGCTTCTGGATGTCCTTGACGGTGATCAGGCCCTTGAGGTTCCCGGCCCGGTCGACGACGAGGAGCTTCTCGATCCGGTGCTCGTGGAGGAGCTGCTTGGCCTGCTCGAGAGTCGTCCCGGGCGCGCAGGTGACGAGGTTCTCCTTCGTCATCCGGGCCGAGATCGGCAGGTCCATCCGGGTCTCGAACCGGAGGTCCCGGTTCGTCAGGATCCCCGCCAGCTTGCCGGCGGCGTCGACGACGGGCACTCCGGAGATCCGGAACCGGGCCATCACGTCGAGCGCCTCGGAGATCTTCTGGTCTTCGCGGCAGGTGACGGGGTCGACGATCATCCCGCTCTCCGAGCGCTTCACCTTGTCGACCTCGGCCGCCTGGTTCGCGATGGAGAGGTTCTTGTGGACGATCCCGAGGCCGCCGTTCTGCGCGATGGCGATCGCGAGCGGGGCCTCGGTGACCGTGTCCATCGCGGCGGAGATCACCGGGACGTTCAGGGTGATGTCGGCCGTGAGCTGGGTCTTCAGGTCGACGGTCGAGGGGTGGACCTCCGAACGCGACGGGACGAGGAGGACGTCGTCGAAGGTGAGGGCGAGGGGGATGCCGGGAGCGGAAGACGGCATGCCGATTCATAGCACGTCCGGGGCCGCTCCGCTGGGAGCGGCCCCGGAACGGGTCGGGCGGAGACCGGGATCCGGTTCAGGCGGCCGAGGAGGCCCCGTGGCACTTCTTGTACTTCTTGCCGGAGCCGCAGGGGCAGGGGTCGTTCCGGCCGACCTTCGGGCCGGTCGACTTGACGGTGTCGACCCGGAAATCCCCGCCCGAGGTCGGGTCGGAGGTCCCCTGGAAGGACATCTCCCTCCGCTGCCTCTGGGCCCTCCGTTCGAGCTCGGCGGAGGCGCGCGTCGAGAGCGCCGGCGCCGAGACCCCTCCCGAGGGAGCCGCGCCGTCCTCGGGGGCGGCCGGGGCGGCGGAAGCGGCGGACGTGGGGGGAGCCCAGCGGGCCTCGGCCTCTTCCGGCCGAACGACCTCGAAGCGGAAGAGGTTCTGGAGGATCTGCTCCTCGATCGCCTCCTTCATCGCCTCGAAGAGCTGGAACGATTCCTTCTTGTATTCGACCAGGGGGTCGCGCTGGCCGTAGCCGCGGAGGCCGATCCCCTCCTTCAGGTGGTCGAGCGCGAGGAGGTGGTCCTTCCAGAGGGCGTCGACCGTCTGGAGCATGAAGAACTTCTCGAAGTCCTTCATGACGTCGGCGCCGAGCCGGGCCGTCTTCTGCTCGTAGTAGGTCCGGAGCGCCGCCTTGAGCTTGTCCTTCAGGGCCGCGTTGTTGTCCGAGTCCTGCGAGAGCCCGGCCTCCTCGGGCGACATCCCGAAGGACTCCCCGAGGACCGACGTGAGGGCCTTCCAGTCCCACTCGGAATGGTCCTTCCCGGCGGGGCAGTGACGGTCGACGAAGTCCTCGGCGACGTCCTCGGCGAGGGCGACGACGTACGCGTGCGACAGCGCGCCGGTGAGGATCTCCTTCCGGAGCCGGTAGATCTCCTCCCGCTGCTTGTTCATGACGTCGTCGTACTCGAGGAGGTGCTTGCGGGTGTCGAAGTTCCTCGCCTCGACCTGCTTCTGGGCGCGCTCGATCGACTTCGTCACCCAGCGGTGCTCGATCGGGACCCCTTCCTCCATCCCGAGCCGCTTCATGAGGCCCGAGAGCCGGTCGGACCCGAAGATCCGCATCAGGTCGTCCTCGAGGGAGAGGTAGAAGCGGGAGGAGCCGGGGTCTCCCTGGCGGCCGGCGCGGCCGCGGAGCTGGTTGTCGATGCGGCGCGACTCGTGGCGCTCGGTCCCGATGATGTGGAGGCCGCCGGCCGCGATGACCTCCTCGTGCGCCGCGGCGCACTCGGCCTTCGCCTCCTCGAGGAACGCCTCGTACTCCTCGACGCTCTTCCCCTTGCACCTCTGCCGCGCGAGGAACTCGGGGTTGCCGCCGAGGAGGATGTCGGTTCCGCGGCCCGCCATGTTCGTGGCGATCGTGACGCGGCCGGGCTGGCCCGCCTGGGCGACGATCGTCGCCTCCTGCTCGTGGTACTTCGCGTTCAGGACGACGTGCGGGACCCCCCGCTTCTTCAGGAGCTGGCCGAGGTGCTCGGACTTCTCGATCGAGATCGTCCCGACGAGCACGGGCTGCTTCTTCGCGTGGAGCTCGACGATCTCCTCGACGACGGCGTCGAACTTCTCGCGCTCCGTCCGGTAGACGACGTCGTGCTCGTCCTTCCGGACCATGTCGCGGTTCGTCGGGACGACGACGACGTCGAGCTTGTAGATCTTGTCGAACTCGGCCGCCTCGGTGTCCGCGGTGCCCGTCATCCCGGCGAGCTTGTCGTACATCCGGAAGTAGTTCTGGAGGGTGACCGTCGCGAGGGTCTGGTTCTCGCGCTCGATCTTGACCCCCTCCTTCGCCTCCACGGCCTGGTGGAGGCCGTCGGACCAGCGGCGCCCGGGCATCAGCCGCCCGGTGAACTCGTCGACGATGATGACCTGCCCGTCCTTCACGACGTAGTTCACGTCGCGCTTGTAGAGGGAGTGGGCCCGGAGGGCCTGCTGGCAGGCGTGGAGGACGTCGATGTTCGTCGGGTCGTAGAGGTTCTCGACGCCGAGGAGCCGCTCGCACTTCCCGACGCCCTCCTCGGTGAGGGCCGCCGTGTGCGCCTTCTCGTCGACGAGGAAGTCGCCCGTGGTCGTCTTGTTGCCGTACTTGTCCTTGATCTCCTCGCCCCGGACGAGCTTCGGGACGATCCGGTCGCACCGGTAGTAGATGTCGACGTCCCCCTCGGAGGGGCCCGAGATGATGAGCGGCGTCCGGGCCTCGTCGATGAGGATCGAGTCGACCTCGTCGACCAGGGCGAAGAAGTGGCGCCTCTGGACCATCTGCGTGAGCTCGAACTTCATGTTGTCGCGCAGGTAGTCGAAGCCGAAC
>JAGOBQ010000593.1 GCA_017999215.1 Thermoanaerobaculia bacterium | reverse complement strand
CGATCGGCATCACCGACCACGCCCAGAAGGAGCTCGGAGACGTCGTCTTCGTCGAGCTCCCCGACGTCGGAGAGATCTTCGACGAGGGGCAGGAATTCGGGACGATCGAGTCGGTGAAGGCCGTCTCCGAGCTCTTCCTGCCCGTGGCCGGCGAGATCGTCGAGTCGAACAAGGGGCTCGCCGACGAGCCGAACGCCGTCAACGAGGACCCCCACGGCGACGGCTGGCTCGTGAAGGTGAAGGTCACCTCCGACGGCGCCGCCGACGGGCTGATGAACGCGGCCGCCTACGAGACGTTCGTCGAGGAAGAGGCGAAGGCCTGACGTCCGCCCGCCCCCGGTCCGCGTAACAGACGAGGGAGCCCGCGCGTCCGCGCGGACGCCCGGGAGATCCTCATGCGCTACATCCCCAACAGCCCCGCCGAGCAGGCGGACCTCCTTCGGGAGGTCGGCGTCGCCTCGGTCGACGACCTCTTCGCCACCGTCCCGCGCGAGGTCTTCCGGAAGGACCCGCCGCCGCTCGCCCCCCCGATGTCGGAGATCGAGCTGCGCCGTACGCTCGGCGCTATGGCCGTGAAGAACGCCGCCGCGACCTGCTTCGCGTCGTTCCTCGGCGCCGGCCTCTACGGGCACCACTCTCCGGCGTTCGTCTCCCAGCTCCTCCTCCGCGGGGAGTTCCTCACGTCGTACACCCCGTACCAGCCCGAGGTCTCGCAGGGGACGCTGACGGCGATCTGGGAGTTCCAGTCGCACGTCGCGCTCCTGACGGGCCTCGACGTCGCGAACGCCTCGATGTACGAGGGGGCCACGGCTTTCGTCGAGGCCGTCCTGATGGCCGAGCGGCTGACGAAGAAGCGGACGAAGGTCGTCGTCTCGCGGACGATCCACCCGGAGTACCTCGCGACGCTGAGGACCTACCTCGCCTACCTCGGCCTCGAGGTCGTCGAGGTCCCGGCGGGCGCCGACGGCGTCACGAGCGCCGCCGCCCTCGCCGCCGCCGTCGACGAGGCGACGTTCGCGGTCGCGGTCCAGTCCCCGAACGTCTTCGGCCTCGTCGAGGACTGGTCCGTCGCCTCCGAGGCGGCCCACGCCCAGGGGGCGCTCGCGGTCGGCGTCGTGAACGAGGCGTTCTCCCTGGCTCTCCTGACGCCCCCCGGCGCGGCGGGCATCGACATCGCGTGCGGCGAAGCGGCCTCCTTCGGCGTCCCCGCCTCCTTCGGCGGGCCCCTCATCGGGTTCCTCGCCTGCCGCGACGCATTCAAGCGCCAGATCCCGGGCCGCCTCGCCGGCCGCCTCGAGACGCCCGAAGGCCCGGTCTTCGCGCTGACGCTCTCGACCCGCGAGCAGCACATCCGGCGCGAGAAGGCGACCTCGAACATCTGCTCGAACCAGGGGCTGATCGCGCTCATGGCCACCATGACGCTGACCGCCCTCGGCAAGCACGGCCTCCGCGAGACGGCGCTCCAGTGCCTCTCGAAGTCGGAGTACCTGAAGTCCGGGGTGAAGGCGCTCGGGAACGGGAAGTTCGCCGTGGCGTTCCCCGGCGCGACGTTCAACGAGTTCGCGCTCCGCTGCGGCCCGCCGGTGGCCGAGGTCCTGGCCGCGCTCGAGAAAGCGCAGATCCTGGGCGGCGTGCCGTTCTCCCGCCTCGCCCCCGGCACCGGCGAGCACGAGGACCTCCTCCTCGTCGCGACGACCGAGCGGATCCGCCGCGAGGACCTCGACCGCTACCTCGACGTCCTGAAGGGGTTCTGAGGAGCCGACGATGAGCGACCACGGAAACCTGACGAGCCCCGTCCCCGCCGCCCTCGCGGACCGCCGCCGGAAGTCCTCCTCGATCTTCGACGCCTTCCGGCCCGGCCGGAAGGGCGTCCTCCTCCCGGCCCTCGACGTTCCCGCGGCCGACCCGGAGGCGCTCTTCGGAGCGCTCCACCGCGCCGAGGTCGAGGGAGAGGTGGAGGCGTCGGAGGTCGACGCGATCCGCCACTTCACGCGGCTCTCGCAGAAGAACATGTCGATCGACGCGAACCTCTACCCGCTCGGTTCGTGCACGATGAAGTACAACCCGCGCATCAACGAGGAGATGGCCCGCCTCCCCGGGTTCGCGGACGTCCACCCCTACACGCCGGAGCACCTCTCGCAGGGGGCGCTCGAGCTCCTCGCCCGCCTCGAGGAGGCGCTCGTCGCGCTCACCGGCTTCGCGCGCGTCACGCTCCAGCCCTCCGCCGGCGCGAACGGCGAGCTGACGGCCTGCCTGATGATCCGCGCCGCCCACGTGAAGGCGGGCGCTCCTCGCAAGTTCGTCCTCGTCCCCGACTCGGCCCACGGCACGAACCCGGCCTCGGCCCACTTCGCCGGCTACGCGGTCCAGGAGCTCGCCTCGAACCCGCGCGGCACGCTCGACCTCGGAGAGCTCGAGAAGAAGATGACCGACGAGGTCGCCGCCGTGATGATCACGGTGCCGAACACGCTCGGCGTCTTCGAGGAGAACATCCTCGAGGTCACGAAGATCGTCCACGCGAAGGGCGGCTACGTCTACCTCGACGGGGCGAACTTCAACGCCTTCGTCGGGAAGGTCCGCCCCGCCGACCTCGGCGCCGACGCGATGCACATGAACCTCCACAAGACGTTCTCGACGCCCCACGGCGGCGGCGGCCCCGGCTCGGGTCCCGTCGGCGTGGCGCCCGCGCTCGTGCCGTTCCTCCCGGTCCCCACCGTCGAAGGCGCGGGCGACGGCTGGCGTCTCGAGTTCGACCGGCCCGACTCGATCGGCCGGATGCGGACGTTCTACGGCAACTACGGAGTCCTCGTCCGCGCGTTGACGTACATCCTCTCGTACGGCAGCGAGATCGCCGAGGTCGCCGAGACCTCCGTCCTGAACGCGAACTACCTCCGGAAGAAGCTCGCCCCCTTCTACCACTTGAAGTACGACGCCCCGAGCTACCACGAGGTCGTCTTCGACGACAAGCTCCAGGCGGCGAAGGGGGTCCACAACATCGACGTCGCGAAGCGGCTGATGGACTACGGCTTCCACCCGCCGACAATGTCGTTC
>JAGOBQ010000592.1 GCA_017999215.1 Thermoanaerobaculia bacterium | reverse complement strand
ACGACTCCGACTCCTCGGCGATCGGCGGCCCGCCGTTGATGACGTCCTCGGCCATGTGGCGGCGGTCGATCGAATGGAGCCTCTTCTCGATCTTCTCGACGACGGTTGCAACTCGCTTCCGATCGTCCTTGCTCGATTCAACCTCGTGTGACGTGTCGCGGCAGAGGCCCTCGATACGGGAGAGCTGGGGGCGGAACCCGGCGAGCTTCGCGTCGACGAGTGGGGCGACGATCCGCTCGACACGCTTCCGCCCCGTATGCCACATGACCCCGGCGAGCGCGAGGTATCCCGCGAGGTTCGCAATGACGAGGTAGGCGAAGCGGTCGATAACGAGGTCCGTCACCGTCGCGTCGCTCTTCGCTGCGTGCGCGATCTGCGCGACGGCGACAGACGCCGACGCCACAGCGACCGCGAGCAGCACGAGGCAGCCGAGGGCGCTTGCAGACCGCGCGCGCTCGCCCGTCACGCGCCGGGTTCCTTCGGCGCGGCGCCGCGGTCGAGGAGCTTGATGCCGGTACGCACGTCGGGCCGGAGCGCGTTGCCGAGGAGGACGATCACGGCGCCGACGAGCGCCTTTACGAGCGCCCACGGGTCGATGTGCCGCGCATCGAGCATCGGCGACAGCGTCATGAGGAGCTGTAGCGCGAGGTAGATCAGGACCGCCTTGGTGGCGGAGGACTCGAGGAAGGTCTTCACGGCTGCGGCCCCTTCTTGAAATAGCTCTCGCCCGTCTTCAGAAGGATCGCGTCAAGCTCGGCCCACTGCGCCTCCGTCGGCTCCTTCGTGGCGAGGATCTGGCGGGCCTTCAGGTAGGCGTCGGGACCGTACTTGGCCAGGATCGTGATAAGGGCGATGACGACCTCGACGCCGGTCACCGGATCACCCCCGCCGCGACGAGCGTTTCGAGGAGCTTGTCCGCCGCCTTCTTCAGGTTCTCGACGAGCTTGTCGGCGTCGCCCTGGGAGTCGACCGCCTTGCAGCCCGCCACGATCGTCTGCGCTGCCGGGCGGTAGACGTCGTGCGCCGCAACGAGCTTGACCTTCTGCGCGTCGGAGAGCTTGCCGTCGGCGTAGAGGTCGCCCGCCACGGTCATGCCGGTGTCGACGGTGTGGACGATGCCTGCGCTGACCTGATAGCAGTAGGTCTCGGGCGGCACTCCGGAGCACCCGACCGCGACGAGCAGCGCGAGCGAGACGAAAAAAACGGGCAGCGCGCGGAAAGGCAACGCGCGCCGCCCAATGCCGCGGGGAGAGTGGCCGCGGTCGTTCATTCGCTTGCCCTCGTGCCGTCGGGGTTCCATACGGGGCCGCGCATCTCGCGGACGGCCCACTGGTTGTCCATGTACTTCTGGAAGTCGAGCCCGAAGACCTGCTCGAACGGTGTATACGGGCCGCGCCCGAACGGCTGGACGACCGTTGGGATCTCACCCGAGACGACGAAGTAGACCCAGAGATCCTGGTCGACCATGTTCCATGGACGCGGCTTGTTCGCCATCGCCCACGCGTAACGCCGGTCATATTCGGCCTGCCCCTCGGGCGTCGAGAGGTCGACGAATTGGCTCTTGCCGTCGAAGCGCCAGCCGTGGCGCATGAGCGTGAGGCCGTCCTCAGCCCAGCGCGCGGGCGTTTTGCTCGGAGCCTGCGGGCTCTGCGGCTGGTAGAGGAGGGCCTGCGAGGTCGAGAGCGCCTTGTAGTGCGCGCCTCCGCCGAAGGTCCTGTAAAGCTTGTAGCCGAAAACGCCATACGGGAGCGCGTGCCCCTCGGGCGGCGGTCCCTCACGGAGCGCCTGCTTCGTCAGTGCGGCGGCGATTGCGTCGAGCGTCCAGCCGTCGGCGATGGCCTGCTCGACGACGGGCCAGTAGGGCTCGACGACTTCGTGCGCCGGGAGCACGTCCCAGCCGTAGGAGGTGCGGAGGAGGGTCAGGAGGTCGTCGTACATCGGGTCTCCTTACGGCCACGTCGCCAGAGCGGCGCGGACCCAGGTATCGGTTGCAGAACAGAGGTAGACGTGCGTTGCGGTCCAGCGGATCTCGCCGACGGAACACGTGGCGGTCGCCGACGCGGGGGCGTCGTTGAGCGTGTTCACGGAGTAGGAGTCGGCAGCGAACGCCCCGGTCAGCTCCACGCGGGAGTCGGTGCCGGGGACGGGAGGGGCGACGACCCGAACAAGGCTCGCCGAGCAAACGGAGCCGTCGAAATCGGCCGACGGAACGAGGCTGAAAACCGACATCCCGCCGGCTGCCACGGCTGTGAATTCCCAGGTGAACGTGCCCGTCGCTGGCGGACTCTCCGTGTCATCGCCGGCGCCGCTTGCCGTCAACTTCACCGTCCCTGTGTTCCGGCCCGCAACGTCGATCGAGACGCGGTACGTTGACCCCACCGAGAATGAGGCAGACGGGACGCCCTGTACCGCGTTGTTCACCGGCGACGTGTGCTGGATGCAGCCCGATTCCGACCCCACGGTGGCCACCCACGCCCACCCATCGCCGAGAACCCATCCATCCGTACCCGCTTCGAACGTCGGGTTCACGAAGATCTCCGGCCCGAGCGTCTCCGGGACAGCGGGCGTGCCGGCCGTGTAGGACCAGTCGCCTGCGCACGCCGGAGCCAGCGGTCTGCCGAGGAACACCCCGACGCAGCCGAGCGTCGCAGAGGCGGGGGGTGGGATCGTCGTGAACCCCGGAACGGTCTGCATCTCTCCCCAGCCGTTCGCCATCTCGGCCCAGCCGTTTGCCTGCGCGAACGCGGGCGACGCGATGAGGAGGAGAGCGAGGAGCGCGCGCTTCACTTCAGCACCGCAATTGCGCCGACGGTCCCCGTCGAGTTGCCCGAGAGCGCGATGACGAGCGTCGTCCCCGCCGGGCTGCGGAACGTCTTCGCCGTCGTCGGCGTCGGGTAGGTCGCGAGGAGGACGAGCGGCGCGGGGCTCGGCGGGGCGTTGTAGATCGACACCGTTCCGTCGGGCGAACCGCTCGCGGCCCAGACGGTAATCTGAGCCTCTCCATAACCGGCTGTCTGCACGGCCTTCGAGGTGTTGGTCGCCTGCGCCGTCCAGATGGG
>JAGOBQ010000591.1 GCA_017999215.1 Thermoanaerobaculia bacterium | reverse complement strand
TGAGGCCGCGCCGCGAGGGAGGGACGACCCGGAGGAGCCGGACGTTCTGGGAAGTACTCGCGGAGCGCGGACACGAAGCGGCGGTCCTCTCCTGGCCCGCGGCCGACCCGCCCCGGGAGGGGCTCGTCCTCTGGGCGACGGAGCGGTTCTTCTCGGAGGGGGGGGCGAAGGGGGAGGCCCTCCCGGAAGAGACGGCCGAGCGGGCGCGTCTCCTGCTGCTCGGCGCCGGGAACCTCGACCGGTCGCTGACGCGGGCACTGGAGCCGGCCGGACTGTCGGACGCCGAGCGCCGGGAGGCGAACGCCGCGGCCGGCGCGGCGCGGGACCTCGGGATCGTCGGGGCCACGCTGGCGGGTGTCCCGACCGGGCCCGGAAGCGTCTCCGCCCTCGTCCTCTCGGGTCTCGGCGGACCGGCTCGCGTCCTCGGCCCGGCGGCGGACCCGCGCCGCTACTTCGGCGCCTCCCGCCGCGAGGCCGACGCTCCCGAGAAGGCGCTCCTCGCCTACTACCGGTTCCTCGACGACACGCTGGGCGACCTCCTCGAGAGGGAGGGGCGCGAGCGGACGCTCTGCGTCTTCGCCCCGGCCAGCTACGGCCCCGCGCCTCCGCTGACGGCGCTCTTCGACCTCCTGCGCGGACGGGCTCCCGTCGCCTCGCCCGACGGGGGAGACGACGGCTTTCTCGTCCTCTGGGGCTCCGGGATCCGCGCGGGCGTCCGGCTCACGTCCGCCGACGTCGTCGACCTGGCGCCGACGCTCCTCGCCCTGGCGGGTGAGCCGATCGCCCGCGACATGGACGGGCGGGTCCTCGCCGAGGCGTTCGACGACCGCTTCTCGCAGGGGACGAGCATCCCGGTCGTGAAGACCTTCGAGCCGGAAGGACCGCAGTGACGGCGGCGGCGCGGCGGCTCGCGGCGGGAGCGGCGCTCCTCGCGCTCCTCCTCGCCGGCGCCGCGCTTCGCCTCCACCGCGTCCGGGAGGTGCCGCCCGGGCCCTGGATCGACGAGGCGCTCGCCCTTCGCGCGGCGCGTGTCGCCTCCGCGACGGGCGCGCCTCTTCTCGGCACCTCGCCCCTGCAGCCTCCCGACGCCGGGTTCGTCAACTCCTGGCTGACGAACCTCTCGCTCCGAGGCCTCTCCCTCGTCGACCGCGCCGCGGGGGGTGGAATCGCCTCCGTCCGCGCGATGTCGGTCCTTCCGGCGCTCGTCCTCCTCGCGGGGATCGCCGCGCTGGCCGGAGGCGCGGCGGGCGGAAGGCCGCTCCCGCTCCTTCTCGCCACCTTCCTCGGCGCCACCTCTTCCTGGCTCCTCGTCACCGGGAGGTGGGGCTGGAACGCGGTCGCGACCTCGGCCATAGTCGTCCTCTCCGCGGCGCTCGCCCTCTGTGCCGCCCGCCGGCGGTCGGCCCCCCTCGGCGCCGCCGCGGGCGCCCTGGCCGGTCTCGCCGGCTGGGGCTACGTCGCGGCCTGGGCCGTCCTGCCGCTTCCGCCGGCCCTCTGGCTCCTCGGCCGGCTCCGCGAGCGCCGCGCCGCTCCGGACGACGCCGCGGACGCGGCCGCGTTCCGCCGGGTGGCCACGGCCGGCCTCGTCGCCTGCGGCCTCGTCCTCGCCCCGCTCGCGCTCCACTACGCCGCTCATCCCGACAGGGCGCTCGCGCGGACGCGCGAGCTCTCCGCGGCACGCGACGGGACGAGGTCCGCCCTGACCGGCCTGGCCCGGAACGCGGCGGCCTACGGGCGGCTCTTCGTCCTCGGAGGCGACCCGAACGAGCGGCACGGCGACCCGGGCCGCCCCGTCCTGCCGCTCGCGGTGACGGGCCTCGCGCTCGTCGGGGCCGCGGCGGGCCTCCGCCGCGGCGGGCCGGAGCGCTTCCTGGCGTCCGCCGCGGCGCTCTTCCTCCTCGCGAGCCTCCTCGCCGTCGAAGAGGCCGCGAACGCCTACCGGGCCGTCCACGCGGCTCCGTTCCTCGTCGTCCTCGCGGCGCTCGGAGCGGAGCGGCTCGTGGAGCTCGCCGGTCCGGCGCGTCGTTGCCTCGCGACGGCAACCGTCGTCGCGGTCGTCGCCGTCGCGGGCGCGACCGACGCCGGGGCCTTCCTCCGCTGGCTCGGCTCACCCCGGCTCGAAGGCGCCTTCGGCGGGCCGGAGCGCGCTCTCGCCGACGCGATCCGCAAAGACCTCGACGTCCGCGGCCCGGCGGACGTCGTCCTCGCGCCCGGCGCCGCGCGGAACGCCTTCGTCGTCGACACGCTCCTCGCCCGCCCGGGGAGCGGGCAGCCGGCGATCCGGCTGGCGGACGGCCTCGACGCGCTCCGCTACCGCCCCTCCCGCGACGTCCTCTACGCGGAGTCCGCCGCGACAACGCCCCCCGTCGCGACGGCGACCCTTCCCGTCGCCGCGGGTGGGGCGCTTCCGGGCTTCCCCGGATGGAGGCTCGTCCGCGTCCCGGCCGACGCCGCGGCCGCGTCTGCGGCCGCGGCGCTCGATGTGTTGCCGCTCCTCCCCGCTCCCGGGAAGGGCGGGCTCCTCGTGGCCGAGGAGGGGGTCTATACGTTCTCGAGCCGCGGCGGCCTCGAGGCGCGCCTCGACGGAAGCGTCCTCTTCGACGAAATGCGTCCGGCCGGGGGCCTCACCGTGCGCCTTTCGCCCGGCCGGCACGAGCTCGTCGCGCGGGCCCGTCGTCCCGGGGCGGAGCTCCGCGTCGTCGGGCCGGACGGCTTCGTCCTCCCGGTGCCCTGAGCCGCCGGGCCCCGTCTATTCCGCGAGGGCGGTCCGGAGCGTCTCGTGGAAGAGGCGGGGGGCCTCGAGCGGCGCGTCGTGCCCGGTCCCGCGGACGACGAAGAGCCGGGCGTTCCTCGCTCGCGCGAACGCCGCGCGCGTGTCGGGGAGGGGGCAGATGAGGTCCTCGGAGCCGTGGATGAAGACGGTCCCCTCGGGGAGCTCCGCCTCGCGGCCGAGCAGGCCGTCCTCTTCCCCCAGCGCCGCGACCGTGGCGACGACGTTCTTCCTCCGGTACTGCCGCCCGAAGGCGTCGAGGACGAACCCCGAGGGAGGGAGCGGCTTCCGCG
>JAGOBQ010000093.1 GCA_017999215.1 Thermoanaerobaculia bacterium | reverse complement strand
GAGAGACGGTCGACCGACGGAGGCTCCTTCGCGGGAGGCCCGCTCGGCTCTCCGGACGACGTCGCGGCCGGCGTCGCGGGAACGGCAGGCGACCAGGGAAGCCGTACGGCGGGCGTCGGCGGCGGCCGGACGGGCTTCGCGCTGGCGACGATCGCTCCCTCGGGTGCCGGCTCGTAGCTCCGGACGTACTCGTGCGACTCCCTTCCCTTCAGACGACCGGTCACGACGAGCCGGCGCGGGTCGGAACGCAGCTCCCACGTCTCGCGCAGCCGGTAGCCGCGCCTCCACTCGGACGAAACCGTCACCGCCCGGTCCTCCCGGCGCGCCACGACGTCGGCCGGCCCGTCGCCGTCGTCGACGTTGCGCCTCGCGCCGTCGGTCACGAACGTACGGACGCGCCCCGACGGGTAGGTGACCCGGAGCCGGACTCCGTCGTCCTCGATCGCGAGAAGGCGGGCGTCCGTCATCACCTCGATCGGCAGGTCGAAGCCCCCGCCGCCCGGCCGGGTGGTCGCCCCGGTCGTCCCGCCCAGGCCCGTCCACGTCCCCTTCGCCGGCAGGCGTTCGACGTCGTCCGCCGTCGCCGCGAGGGCCCAGGTGCCGGAGAGCCCCGCCGAAACGAGGTCCGTCGCCGCGGGTGTCCGCTGCGGCGAGGCCGCGCCGAGGGCCGTCCCCACGAAGAGGATCAGAATGCAGACGGTAAGGGAAGTCCTGTGCATCGGGTCTCCGGACGGCCGTCCGCCGCCGCACGCGAGAGTAACCGGTCGTACCCGCCGCCGGGACCCCTCGCCGGACCAGCCCCTGTGGGATCCTCCCTCACGAGGCCCCGCGAAGGAGGTTCCATGAACCGGATCGGCGCCACGAGCCTGGAGGTCTTTCCCATCTGCCTCGGAGGGAACGTCTTCGGATGGACGTCCGCGGAGGCGGAGTCGTTCGACGTCCTCGACGCCTACGCGGCCGCGGGCGGCAACTTCGTCGACACGGCCGACGTCTACTCGGCCTGGGCGCCGGGAAACGCCGGCGGCGAGTCGGAGGAGATCCTGGGACGGTGGATGACGCTTCGGGGGTGTCGGGAGCGGATCGTCGTCGCGACGAAGGTCGGGAAGATGAGCGGCCTGAGCGGTCTCTCGGCCGCCACGATCCGAAGGGCCGCGGAGGATTCGCTGCGGCGGCTGCGGACGGACCGGATCGACCTCTACTACGCCCACGCGGACGACCCGGCGACGCCGCTCGAAGAGACCCTCGCCGCCTTCGACGCCCTCGTGCGCGAGGGGAAGGTCCGGCACGTCGCCGCCTCGAATTACAACGCGGCCCGGCTCGCCGAGGCCCTCGCCGTCTCGGACCGCCTCGGGCTCGCCCGCTACGCCGCCCTCCAGCCCCACTACAACCTCGTCCACCGCACCGAGTACGAGGGAGACCTCGAGGCCCTCTGCGTCCGCGAGGAGATCGCCTGCCTCCCCTACTACGCTCTCGCGAGCGGCTTCCTCGCGGGAAAGTACCGTCCCGGGAGGACGGTGCAGAGCGCGCGCGCCGGCAACGCCTCGAAGCACCTCGACGAGAACGGTCTCCGCGTCCTCGCAACGCTCGACGCGATCGCCTCGGAGCGCGCGACGACCGTCGCGGCCGTCGCCCTCGCGTGGCTCCTCGGACGTCCCGGAGTCGTCGCTCCGATCGCGAGCGCCCGAAACCCGGAGCAGCTCGCCGAGCTCCTCCCCGCGGCCGCGCTCTCGCTGCGACCCGAGGAGACGAGTCGGCTCGACGCGGCTTCGACACCGTCCGCCGCCTGAGAAGCGCCGGCGTCCGGCCCCTCCTCTCGCCTTCGTCTCGACGTTCGGCTGTCGAGGGCCATTCGTCGGGGGGCGGCCCGCCTCCCGAAGCCCGATCGAGTCGGGGAGAGGTGAGCGCGGCTCGAATCGGGTACGGGCGACGGCGAGGACTTTCCCGCACGCCCACGGACGCATCGGGCGAACGCAGGACGGTGGGCACCCGAAGGGACGTTCGCGTCGAGCCCTCTCACGGTGCGGAGTCCGCACGAAGGCCACGCTCTCGCGAAGCGAGGCGGTCGCAGCGTGCTAGGCTCTTCCCTGTCAAGGGATTGTGCGTAGCCGGCTGAATCGCCCTCGACCCACGACGGGAGGCTCATGCGGAAAGTTAGCCGATGCCCCTCACCGAGTCGGCCATGACACGGAGCCGGCCCGGATCGCCACGGCCCGGGCTTCTCAAGGCTCCGACCGGCGTCGCCGGGCTCGACGAGATCACGGGCGGCGGCCTGCCGCTCGGCCGCCCCACCCTCGTCTGCGGGGGCGCCGGGTCGGGGAAGACCCTCCTCGGCATCGAGTTCATCGTCCGGGGAGCGACCCGGTTCGGGGAGCCCGGCGTCATCCTCACGTTCGAGGAGGACGCGCGGGAGCTCGCGACGAACGTCGCCTCCCTCGGCTTCGATCTCGCCCGCCTCGTCGCGAAGAAGAAGCTCTTCATCGACTACGTCCACATCGACCGATCGGAGATCGAGGAGAGCGGCGAGTACAACCTCGACGGGCTCTTCGTCCGCCTCCGGCACGCGATCGAGGCGGTGGGAGCCCGGCGCGTCCTGGTCGACAGCATCGAGGCCCTCTTCGCCGGCCTGTCGGGCCAGGCGGTCCTCCGGGCCGAGCTCCGCCGGCTCTTCCGGTGGCTCAAGGAGCGCGGCATCACCGCCGTCGTCACCGCGGAGCGGGGCGAGGGGCAGCTGACCCGCCACGGCCTCGAGGAGTACCTCTCGGACGCCGTGATCCTCCTCGACAGCCGGGTCGAGGACGAGATCTCCACCCGACGCCTCCGGATCGTCAAGTACCGGGGGTCGGCGCACGGCTCCAACGAGTACCCGTTCCTCATCAACGACCGGGGTTTCTCGGTCCTCCCCATCACGTCGCTGCGGCTCGCGCACCGCGCGCCCACCGCGCGCCTCTCGACCGGCATCGCCGGCCTCGACGAGATGATGGGCGGACGGGGCTTCCTGCGCGGGAGCACCATCCTCGTCTCCGGCACCGCCGGAACCGGCAAGTCCAGCATCGCCGCCCACCTCGTCGCGTCCGCCTGCGCCCGCGGCGAGCGGGCCCTCTACTTCTCCTTCGAGGAGTCTCCGGACCAGCTGATCCGCAACATGCGCTCCATCGGCCTCGACCTCGAGCCGTGGGTGAATCGAGGCCTCCTCTCCTTCGTCGCGACCCGGCCGTCGGCCTACGGCCTCGAGACGCATCTCCTCGAGTCGTACCGGCAGGTCGAGGAGTTCCGGCCTTCGGTCGTCGTCCTCGACCCGGTGAGCGACATGACCGGGATGGGACGCCACGCGGACGTCCACACCATGCTGACTCGCCTCATCGACCACCTGAAGGGATTGGAGGTCACGGCCCTCCTGACGAGCCTCACGGGGGGGACGAGCTCCGACCTGGACACCGAGGTCGGCATCTCGTCGCTCATCGACACCTGGATCGTCGTGCACAGCTTCGAGACGGTCGGAGAGCGCAATCGCGGCATCGGGATCATCAAGTCGCGCGGCATGGAGCACTCGAACCTCGTCCGGGAGTTCCGCCTGAGCAGCGCCGGCATCTCCCTCCTGGACTTCTACCGGGGAACGGACGCGATCCTGACGGGCTCGGCGCGAGAGGCGCGGCTGCGCGGGGCGGCCCAGGAGATCGACCGGGCGAAGACCGACCTCGAGCATCGCCGCCGGGAGACGGAGATCCAGATCGAGGGCCTCAGGGCCCGGCTCGCGTTCGAGAAGGAGCAGCTCGAGGCGATGGTCGAGCGCGAAGAGAGGGCCCGGGCCGGTCCTCGCTCCCCCGTCCGGAGAAGCCGGGCGGGTGCGCGAAAGGGGCCGACGAAATGAGGGAAGATGCGGCGCCGAAGCCGTCCTCGCGCACCGCGAAGAAGACCGCGCGCCCGGACCGGTCGCGGCTGGCGCCTCGCAAGACGTGGCGGCTCCGCCTCTACGTCGCCGGGATGACGCCGCGGGCGCTCACGGCGCTCCGCAACCTCGAGGAGATCTGCGAGGCGCGGATCCCGGGGATCTACAGCATCGAGGTCGTCGATCTCCTCGAGAGGCCGCAGCTCGCGAGGGGCGACCAGATCGTCGCCGTCCCGACCCTCGTCCGGCGGCTGCCCGCTCCGATGAAGAGGATCATCGGCGACCTGTCGAGCTCCGAGCGCGTGCTCGTCGGTCTCGACATCCAGGAGACCTCACCCGCGAGGAAGGCCGCCCGCGCCGGCGCGGGCGCTTCGAGCGCGCTCTCCTCGAACCGGAGGACGACGACGCGGCGTTGACCCCGATGACGAAGCGCGAGCCATCCGGACCGCGGGCCGGGAGGGGCGCCCGGACGCCCCCTCCGGCGGCGCCAGACGCCGATCTCGAGGCGCTCCGGGAGAGGCTCCGGGAAGCCGAGGAGACGATCGCGGCGATCCGGGCCGGCGACGTCGACGCGATCGTCGTCGGGGGCCCGACCCGCGAGGCGCTCTACCGGCTCACGGGGACCGACTACGTCGACCTGTTCGAGCACTCCATCGTCGGCGAGTTCGTCACGTGGCCCTCCGGCGGGCTGAAGGCGAACGCCGCCTTCTGCCGCATGCTCGGCTACGCGCGGGAGGAGCTCGAGAGCCGGACCTGGCGGGAGATCACGCACCCGGAGGACGTCGATCGGACGGAGCGGACGCTCGACGCGATCCGCACCGGCGAGCAGGAGTCGGCGCGCTTCGTCAAGCGGTACGTTCGAAAGGACGGCGCGGTCGTCTGGGCGGACGAGAGCACGTCCCTGCGGCGGGACCCGGCGGGCCGGCCGCTCTACTTCGTCTCGAGCGCGATCGACGTCACCGAGAGCCACCGCGCCCAGGAAGCGCTGCTCGCGTCCGAGGTCCGATACCGCCGCCTCTTCGAGTCGGCGAAGGACGGAATCCTCATCCTCGACTTCGCGTCCGGACGCATCGTCGACTCCAACCCGTTCCTCGAGCAGCTGACCGGTTTCAACAGGGAGGAGCTGAAGGGCCGGACGGTCTGGGAGATCGGGATGTTCTCCGACGCCCCCGACTCCCGGATGGCTTTCGAGACGCTCCGGTCGAACGAGTACGCCCGGTACGAGGACCTGCCTCTCCGGGACCGCGCCGGCAACGCCGTCGAGGTGGAGTTCATCAGCAACACGTACCTCGTCGGCGGGGCGAAGGTCATCCAGTGCAACATAAGGGACATCTCCGAGAGGAGGCGCCTCGAGAAGGAGCTCCGCCGGAAGGACGCGCTCTACCTCTCCGTGATCGAGAACTCCACGGACCTGATCCTGCTGGTCGATCAGGCCGCCACCGTCCGATTCGCGAACCCGGCCCTCGAGCACGGCCTCGGCTACGCTGCTTCCGAGGTCGTCGGGAGGAGCGTCTTCGACTACTTCCATCCCGACGAGCGCGAGCAGGCCCGTCAGGACCTCGAGGCGGGAGCTCGCAACGGCTTTCCCGACTATCCGCGGGTGCGGCGCATTCGCCACAAGGACGGCAGCTGGCGGTCCTTCGAATACGCGGTGGCCGATCTCCTGCAGAACCCCGAGGTCCGGGGCATCGTGGCCGTCTGCCGGGACGTGACCGAGCGGCAGAAGTTCGAGAGCGCGCTCGCGGCCTCCGAGCGGCGCTACCGCCTCCTGGCGGAGCAGAACCTGGCCGGCGTCCTTCGGACGACCGTCGACGGGAGGATCCTGGACAGCAATCCCGCCGCCGTCCGGATCTTCGGGTACGCCGACGCCGACGAGCTGAGGAGCCGAGCGGCAGCTGAGCTCTTCTTCGACTCGGAGGACTGTGTCCCGTACATGGACCGTCTCGTGTCCGAAGGGACCGTGTCCAACGTCGAGATCGCCGGCGTCCGGAAAGACGGGGCGCGGATCACGCTGCTCGAGAACGGGAGCCTCTGGAGAGACGACGAGCTCGGACCCGTCGTCGTCCGGACGTTCTTCGACGTCACGGATCGCGTCCAGCTGGAGATCCAGTACCGCCACCTCCAGAAGATGGAGGCGATCGGCGCCCTCGCGGGGGGGCTCGCTCACGATTTCAACAACATCCTGACCGTCATCGGGGGATACGGCGAAGAGCTCCTGCGGGACCTCTCGGAAGGATCACGGGCCCACCGGTACGCCACGGAGATCGGGGTCGCGACCCGGCGGGCGGCCGCGCTCACGCGGCAGCTTCTCACGTTCAGCCGGAAGCAGGTCCTCGAGCCGCAGGTCGTCGACCTGAACGCGCTCGCGAGCGCCATGGAGGGGCTCCTGGGCCGGCTTCTCGGCGAGGACACCGAGATCGTGCTCATGCTGGAGAGCCGCGTCGGCTTCGTGAAGGCCGACCGCGGACAGCTCGAGCAGGTGATGCTGAACCTGGCGGTCAACGCGCGGGACGCCATGCCGCGCGGGGGGAGGTTCGTCGTCGCGACCCGGGACGTCGAGCTCGACGAGACCTCCGCGCGGGCGCGCCCGTCCCTCGCCGCCGGACCCTACGTCCTCCTCGAGGTGAGCGACACGGGGATCGGAATGGCGCCCGAGGTCCAGTCCCACATCTTCGAGCCGTTCTTCACGACGAAGGAGGCCGGAAAGGGGACGGGCCTCGGTCTCTCGTCGGTCTTCGGCATCGTGAAGCAGAGCGGCGGCGAGATCGACGTCGCGAGCGCCCCGGGAGAAGGAACGACCTTCCGGATCCTGCTCCCGCGGGTCCCCGGAGGGGCTCGCGGGAGCGATCCGGCTCCTTCGCCTCCGGTCCGCCGCGCACGGCCCGGCGAGACGGTCCTCGTCGTCGAGGACGACGCCGCGGTGGGCCGGCTGACGAAGACGATGCTGGCCGATCTCGGCTACGCGGTGCTCCTGGCCGCCAGCGGCGCCGACGCGCTCGAGATCGCTGCGAGCCACGCCGGGCGCGTCGACCTCCTCCTGACCGACGTCATGATGCCCGGGATGAAGGGTCCCGAGGTCGCCCGGCGGCTCCTCGCCCTGCGGCCGGGCATGCGCGTCCTCTTCATGTCGGGCTACGCCGCGGAGGGGATCCTCCGCGAGGTCTCCGACCTCGGGAACGCCGGCCTGCTGCAGAAGCCCTTCACGCCCACGAGCCTCGGCCGGAGGCTGCACGAGGCGCTGGACGCGAGCCCCCGGCCGGAGGCGAAGGGGATCCCCGGCGGCGGAGCCGGACCTGCCCTCTCGATCCTGCACATGGACGACGACACGGACATCCTCGAGATCACGAGGACCCTCCTTCGGCGTGCCGGCCACGACGTCGTCAGCTGCGTCGACGTCGACCAGACCGTCGCCCGGTACGGCGAGGCCCTCGCCGGCGGCCGGCGTTTCGACCTCGTGATCCTCGATCTCTCGATTCCGGGGAAGAAGGGTGGCGTCGAGGCGATGAAGGAGATCCTCGCTCTCGACCCGACGGCCAGAGTCTTTGCGTGCAGCGGGGGCGGGCCCGCCGAGGTCGGGCCCCTCGAGTCGGGTTTCCTCGGCATCGTCGAGAAGCCGTTCACGCCGGAGGGTCTCGACACGATCCGACGCCTCCTTTGATCCCTCGCGCGGCGGGTTGGCGGCGGTCATCCGCCTGCCGCCCCGGGCGCCGCCGGAGAGCCGACCCTCGATGAGCGCGCTTCTCAGGTCGAACACTGGCGGAGGCCTTTCGCCGGATGGTTGGCCTCGCATATGCCGTTCGGTCGAACCGGCGTAAGATACGGCTGGCCCGAAACGGGGGCAGGCGCCGGTAACGGAGCCCCCTCGCGCCCGGCAAGGCATCGGGCGCGCCCAGGATCATGAGCACGCCGAAGGACCGCCCCAGGACCGGAACCCGGATCGACCGCGCCCGCCGCGTCAAATCCTCCGTTGGCCGGGGCCGTCCCGCTCCCGGAGCGCCTCCCCTCTCCGACGATCGTTCCGTCGGACTCGGAGCAGGCGGCGCCTGATGGACCGCGCACGGCGATACCGACGCCGTGCCGGTCTCTCCCGTTCCCGTAAATCCCACCCAATCTGGTCCCGATTCCCGCTGCCGACGTCCGCTCCGGGCGGAGCGGAGCGCTCGGTCGCGCTGCGTTCTCTCGAAACGTCCCGTTACCGCTCGCGGGGGGCCCGGAGCCTCCCCGAGCCTTCGATGGAGCCCAAATGCCAAACGCCGTGACAACAGCCTTTCAATCACTGGCGGAACGGTCCGAGGAGGCGCTCTCCCGGCGCGGAGACGCCGGGAAGATCGTCGTCCAGATCGGGTCCGCCACCTGCGAGCACGCCGCCGGCTCGCGCGAGGTGGCGGACGAGTTCCTGAAGCACCTCGCCTCCTCGGGGCGCGAGGACGTCGTCCTCCACCGGACCGGCTGCACCGGCCGCTGCAGCAAGGAGCCGATCGTCGGCGTCTCGGTCCCCGGCAAGCCCCCCGTCAAGTACGAGCGGGTCGACCGCGAGCTCGTCCACAAGATCTTCACGAGCCACGTCCAGAAGGGCGTCGCCCTCCCCGAGCACGCGCTCGACGGGTCGCTCGAGAAGCCGTACGAGTACGAGCTCGTCTTCTGCGAGGGCCGCCGCTGCAAGCAGAGGACCGGGCTGAAGTCCTCCTTCGAGGCGAAGCTCGCCGCCGCCGGGATCGGTCCCGACCGCGCGAAGGTCAACTCCCACGCCTGCCTCGGCGTCTGCTCCGAGGACACCGAAGGGAAGTCGACGCACGTCCTCGTCCGTCCCTCGAAGACGATCTACAAGCTCGAGAACGAAGGCGACCTCGACGCGCTCCTCGACGGCCCCGTCCGGAAGGGGACGATCGACGAGCGGATGAAGGTCCCCTTCAAGCCGATCGCGCAGGACTTCTTCGACCTCTATGCCGACGTGCGCTTCTTCAACGCGCAGAGCCGGATCGCGATGCGCAACGCCGGAATCCTCGACCCCGAGAGCCTCGAGGAGTACGTCCGCTTCGGCGGCTTCCAGGCGCTCGCGAAGTGCCTCGAGAAGGGCGACCCCCAGTGGATCGTCGACGAGGTCCTGAAGGCGAAGCTGCGCGGCCGCGGGGGGGGAGGCTTCCTCACCGGCAAGAAGTGGCAGTTCGCCCGCGCGAACGAGGAGAAGACCCGCTACATCATCTGCAACGGCGACGAGGGCGACCCCGGGGCCTTCATGGACCGCGGGATGCTCGAGAGCGACCCGTTCAACGTCGTCGAGGGAATGATCATCGGCGCCTACGCGATCGGCGCCTGCAAGGGCTTCTACTACATCCGGGCCGAGTACCCGCTCGCCATCAGGCGGATCGAGAACGCCCTCGCGAAGTGCCGCGAGGCCGGGATCCTCGGCGAGAACGTGATGGGGAGCGGCTGGAGCTTCGACATGGAGATCCGGCTCGGCGCGGGCGCCTTCGTCTGCGGCGAGGAGACCGCCCTGATCCGCTCGATCGAGGGCGAGCGCGGGCAGCCGCGCGTGAGGCCCCCGTTCCCGACGACGGCCGGGCTCTGGGGCAAGCCGACCTGCATCAACAACGTCGAGACCTTCGCGAACGTCACCGCCATCATCAACTTCGGCGGCGACTGGTTCGCGCAGGTCGGGACCGAGGCCTCCGGCGGGACGAAGGTCTTCGCCCTCGCCGGCAAGGTCAAGCACACGGGCCTCGTCGAGGTCCCGCTCGGCACGCCGCTCAGGGACGTCGTCTTCGACATCGGCGGCGGCGTCCTCGACGACCGCGAGCTGAAGGCGATCCAGACCGGCGGGCCGGCGGGCGGCTTCATCCCGGCGAACCGGGCCGACATGCCCGTCGATTTCGACCCGCTCGCGAAGGCCGGCTCGATCATGGGATCGGGCGGAATGATCGTGCTGTCCGACGAGGACTGCATGGTCGACATCGCGAAGTTCTACCTGACGTTCACCCAGGAGGAGAGCTGCGGGAAGTGCACCCCCTGCCGCGAGGGGACGACCCGCATGCTCGAGATCCTCGAGAAGATCACCGCCGGCAGCGGCGAGCTCTCCGACCTCGACCGGCTCGAGCGCCTCGGGAAGCTCTGCCAGCGGACGAGCCTCTGCGGCCTCGGCCGCGCGGCCCCGAACCCGGTCCTCTCCTCGCTGAAGCACTTCCGCGACGAATACCGCGAGCACATCGTCGACAAGAAGTGCCGCGCGAAGAAGTGCACCGCGCTCATCCAGTACGTCATCGACGACGAGAAGTGCATCGGCTGCACCGCGTGCGCCCGCAACTGCCCGACGCAGTGCATCTCGGGCGAGAGGAAGAAGGCCCACGTGATCGACCAGGCGCGCTGCATCAAGTGCGGCCAGTGCTACGAGATCTGCCGGTTCGACGCGGTCGAGCGGGTCTGAGCGAAGGACGGCCCGAAATGCCCACCAGCCAGAAGACGATCAACCTCAAGATCGACGACGAGTTCATCCAGGTCCCGGCGGGGACGAAGGTCATCAACGCCGCCGAGAAGATCGGCATCCACATCCCCCGCCTCTGCTACCACCCGGCGCTCTCGATCGAGGGCGCCTGCCGCGTCTGCGTCGTCGAGGTGAAGGGTTTCAACCACTTCCTGACCGCCTGCTCGCAGGAGGTCTGGGAGGGGATGGAGGTCCAGACGAACAGCCCGGAGATCCGGCAGGCCCGGCGTGACATCGTCGAGCTCCTCCTCGACAACCACCCGATGGACTGCCAGACCTGCGACCGCGACGGGAACTGCGAGCTTCAGAAGCAGGCCTACCGCCTCGGCATCCGCGAGCGGCTCTTCGCCGGCAAGCGCAAGCAGCTCCCGGTGGAGGACTCCGGCCAGAGCGTCGTGAGGACGCCCGAGAAGTGCATCCTCTGCGGCCGCTGCGTCCGCGTCTGCTCCGAGGTCCAGGGGGTCAGCAACCTCTCCCAGCACGGCCGCGGCTTCCACACCGTCGTCGGCCCGGCGAACCTCGCGAACATGGACGAGTCGGTCTGCAGCCAGTGCGGCCAGTGCGTCGCCGTCTGCCCGACGGCCGCCCTCCTGGAGAAGGACCACACCGACCGGGCCTGG
>JAGOBQ010000590.1 GCA_017999215.1 Thermoanaerobaculia bacterium | reverse complement strand
CTCCCCCGACGTCCTGAAGCGGGCCTCGAAGGGGCGCCTCTTCGACGCGGACGGGCGCGTCGCGGCGATCTACACCGTCGTGACCGTCGGCGAGTCCGAGAGCCTCGGCTACGTCACCCAGTTCGAGCAGGGGTTCTTCGCGAAGGACGTCGTCGGCGGGGACATCACCGGATTCCTCGACCAGGTGGTCCAGGGGAGCGGCTTCGCGAACCTGACGGCCGGCAACGTCGTCATGGTCCTCGTCGGCCTTCTCTTCATCTACCTGGCGATCGCGAAGGACTACGAGCCGCTCCTCCTCGTGCCGATCGGCTTCGGGATCCTCGTCGGGAACATCCCGATGCCGCTGTCGATCTTCAACAGCGTCTCGCTCTACATGATCGACCCGGTCTCCCACGAGTACGTCTTCAACACGGGCGCCAACAGCGTCCTCGGGATCATCTACTTCGGCGTGAAGGCGGGCGTCTTCCCGCCCCTCATCTTCCTCGGGATCGGCGCCCTGACCGACTTCTCGGCCCTCCTCTCGAACCCGAAGAGCCTCCTCCTCGGGGCGGCCGCCCAGATCGGCATCTTCATGACGTTCATCGGGGCGCTCTGGCTCGGCTTCTCCCCCCAGAGCGCCGCCTCGATCGGCATCATCGGCGGCGCCGACGGCCCGACGGCGATCTTCACCGCGAGCCGTCTCGCGCCGGCGCTGATCGGCCCGATCGCCATCTCCGCCTACAGCTACATGGCGATGGTCCCGATCATCCAGCCGCCGATCATGAAGCTCCTGACGACGAAGGAGGAGCGGCTCATCCGGATGAAGCCGGGACGGAAGGTCTCGAAGCTCGAGAAGATCGCCTTCCCGATCATGGGGCTCCTCGTCACGACGCTCCTCGCCCCGGGCGGCCTCCCGCTCCTCGGGATGCTCTTCTTCGGGAACCTCCTGAAGGAGTCGGGCGTCACGACCCGGCTGGCGAAGTCGGCCTCGAGCGCGATCCTCGACACCTGCACGATCCTCCTCGGCCTCGCCGTCGGCGCCTCCACCTCGGCCGGCGTCTTCCTCACGAAGCAGTCGGTCCTCATCTTCGTCCTCGGCTGCGTCGCGTTCGGGACGGCGACGGCCGGCGGCGTCCTCTTCGCGAAGCTGATGAACGTCTTCGCGAAGGAGAAGGTGAACCCGCTCATCGGGGCGGCCGGCGTCTCGGCCGTCCCCGACTCGGCCCGCGTCGCCCACATGGTCGGCCAGGCCGAGGACCCGGGGAACTTCCTCCTCCAGCACGCCATGGGGCCGAACGTGGCCGGCGTCATCGGCTCGGCCCTCGCGGCCGGCGTCTTCCTCGGCCTCTTCTGACATGAGCCCGCGCACCGCGCCCCACGAGAACCGAACGCCGCGCCTGCCGGCGCGATCCTGAGGAGGAGCCGATGTCCCAGATCATCTCCGTCGTCCCGAACGTCTGCGAGGGCCGGGACGAGGCGTTCGTCGCGAAAGTCCAGGAGCGGCTCGAGACCGTTCCGGGCCTCGTCGTCCTCGACGTCTCGATGGACCAGGTCCGGAACCGGACGATCTTCTCCTTCACCGGGTCGAAGGAGGCGATCTTCCAGGGCGGCTTCCTCCTCTACGAGGAGGCCCTCGGGAAGATCGACATGCGCCAGCACGAGGGAGAGTACCCCCGCATCGGGGCGGTCGACGTCTTCCCGTTCGTCGCCCTGCGCGACGCGCCGCTCCCGACGGTCGTAGACTGGTCCGTCCAGTTCGCCGAGGAGGTCGCCCGGCGCTTCGCCGTGCCGGTGTACCTCTTCGCCGAGTCGGCGCGCGTGAAGGCGCGGCGCGACATCGAGAACATCCGCGAGGGGGAGTACGAGGGCTTCGCCGCGAAGATGAACGCGCCGGAGTGGAAGCCCGACTTCGGGCCCGACGTCTTCCCGCCCGACAAGGGAGCCACGATCATCGGGGCGCGCCTCCCGATCGTGAACTTCAAGGCCTACCTCGCGACGTCGAGCGAGGAAGCGGCCGAGTGGGTCGCCCACGTCCTCTCCGACCCGGCGACCGGGTTCTCCGGCGTCCACTTCTACCCCGCGCTCGACCGGACGCGGAACGAGGCGCTCCTGAACATCACCGTCGGGAACTTCCAGGCGACTCCGCTCTACCGGATCCTCGAGGCCGTGAAGACCGAGCTCCGGCGCTTCGGGACGCGGGTGAGCCGGGTCGAGATGGTCGGGCTCGTCCCGCAACAGGCGCTCATCGCGTCCGCGGAGCACTACCTCCAGGTCTTCGGCTTCTCGGCCGAGGACGTCGTCGAGAACCGGCTGGACCAGATCTTCCACGGAAAGGGCTGAGGCCGAATCCCGGGAGTGTCGGGCCCTGCCGGTGGTCCGACGCTCCGACGGGTCCTTTCCGCCACGGACACGACCGCCTATGCTGCGCCCTCTCGGAGGAGGTTCGATCCTCGTGCGCCTTTCGTTCGTCACACTCGCCGCCGTCCTCGCCGTCTCGCCGGCCCGTGCCGTTCCTCCGCCGGCGCCCTCGCCTTTCACGGCTCTGTCGCTCGTCGGCCGCGCCGTCCTTCCCCGCGACCTCGAGCACGAGAAGACGCGGGTCGGTGGCCTCTCGGGCCTCGCCTGGGACGGGGAGGCCAGCCGATTCCTCGCGATCTCCGACGATCGCGGACGCTTCGGACCGGTCCGCGTCTACCGCATCCGCCTGGAGGTCGCTCCCGGGCGCGACGGGCGCTTCCCGTTCACGGCGACGGCCTCCGTCGACGGGATGACGCTCCTGACGGACGCGCAGGGGCGGCCATTCGTCCCGTCGCGGATCGACACCGAAGGGATCGCTCTCCTCCCGGGGCGTCTCCTCGTCTCGACGGAGGCGATCGTCCGCCACGGCATCGCCGCCGCGATCACCGAGCACGCCCCGGACGGCCGCCTCGTCCGCGAGCAGGTCCTCCCGACGAAGCTCCTCCCGGCTCCGGGCCGGGGCGTCCGCGACAACCTCGGCTTCGAGGGGCTCGCGGCGACCCCGGACGGCCGCTTCCTCTTCGCCGGCCTCGAGAACGCCCTCGAGCAGGACGGCGCCCCGGCGGACGT
>JAGOBQ010000092.1 GCA_017999215.1 Thermoanaerobaculia bacterium | reverse complement strand
GATGGGGAGGGAGGGGATCAGGGTGGGCATGCTGAGTCTCGGATGCTCAGTTCCCGAGCGCCTCTCGCACAAACCTCGCCGTCCCCTCGAAGTCAAGAAAGTACCTGCCGATGACTTCCCTCGCGAACCTCGCAGGAAGAAGCGGCTGGAACTTGCTGAGGCGGAAGGGGGGTAGGCCCGCTCGAAGCGTATCGATTCTCGCCGCGTCGTCGAAGAACCCGGGCACGGCCACCGCACGCAGTACCCTCTCGACGGCCTCCCTCGTCGCGTCAGCCCCCTCGACCCTCAGCTCGAAGTTATCTGCGACGACCCGAATGGGAAGAGCGCTTTCGATAACCGCCTTGAGGGTGTAGTTGATCCGGCCGCCGGCGTAGGTCAGCGCCCGGACCGAGTTCTGTCCCGCGAGAATCGGAATCCGTGTCTGCGTCAGCTGAACGCCCCGCTCCTCGCGAAGCATGGCGAGAGCGCGCTGGGCCTCCGGCTCGAGATACACCGGCTCGACCTCCTCGGTCAGCAGACGCCGAATCCTCTCGCAGACCTCCCGACTCAGCATCTGCGGCAGGAAGCCTCCCCAGGTGGGAGTTCGGCCGCGGGGGGCAGCGTCGACTTCGACACGCCTCTCCTTGTGAAGGACGGAAACGACCACCCAGGAGCGGCCTCCGAGAACGAAGCAGCTCTTCCCGTCCTCGAGCCGCTCGACGAAGCTCTGTTCCAGAGTCCCCAGCTCCTGCCGTGCCCGCGTCTCCACCCGGTAGAGCGCCGGAGTCGAAAAGACCGCGTAGAGCTCGAGGAAGTTCCGCCGGCCCAGCTCCCGTTCGGCGCGCTCTCCGAACAGGAGCCGGCCACCGGCACTCGTCAGGTATCCCTCGCCGAGCAGGTGATCCAGAAGCTCAGCCACCTCCGCTTCGGAGACTCCGGAGAAGTCCGGTACCCGCTTCAAAAGCGCCCGGGCCTCGGCCGTTCCAATTCCGCCGTGCTGGAGCGAAAGTGCGAAGAGCTGATGTACGAGGACGGGCCAGCAGCGATCCTGTGGCGGAACCGGCTCGACCCAGCCCTCTCGCGCCAGCTCGATGAGGGACGCGGCGAGAAGGACGCTCTCCGCGCTCTGGCAGAGGAACGTCGTGTTCGAGGTCTGCCCTTCGCGCCGGCCGGTGCGGCCCATTCGCTGGAGGAACGAGGAAACCGTGCTCGGCGCATCGACCTGGAGGACGAGGTCGAGGTCGCCCACGTCGATTCCAAGCTCGAGCGTCGAAGTCGCCACGATGCACGCCGGCCCGCTCGAGCGGAACCGCTCCTCCGCCGCCTGTCGTTCTTCCAGCGAGACCGAGCTGTGATGGACGAAGACCTCCGTCCCCAAGTCCCGAACGCGTCCGGCGACCTTCTCCGTGAGGGCGCGGCTTGCACAGAAGACGAGGATCTTCCGGCCTCGGCCTCGCCTTGCCGCCTCTCGCGCCAGGTCACCCGGCGCCTCCCGGAGCAGAACGAGCAGCTCCCGGGCGTTCCGGCCGCTTTCCGGCTGAACCACCCGCCCCTCTCTCCGTGACGAGCCTTCGAGCCAACGGAGGATCTCCTCGGGGTTCCCGACGGTGGCGCTCAGGCCGATGCGCTGCACGTCGTGCCGGCTGATCAGGGCAATCCGCTCCATAACCGACATCAGGTGCGCTCCCCGATCAGTCCCGGCGAAACTGTGGATCTCGTCGACGATGACGGCCCTGAGGTCCGGGAAGAGCCTGCCGACGGGGACTCTCTGCGAGAGGAGCATGGCCTCGAGCGATTCCGGAGTCGTCATCAGGACTGCGGCCGGCTCGGCGATGAAGCGTCGCTTGTGGCTCGCCGTCCGGTCTCCGTGCCAGACGAATCGGTCGAGGCCCACCATCTCGGTGTAGAGCCCGAAGCGCTCTTCCTGGTTGTTCAGAAGGGCCCGCAGCGGCGAGATGTAGAGCGCCCCGACGCCTTCCGGTTCGTTCTCGACGAGGTCCGCCAGCACGGGGAACAGGGCGGCCTCGGTCTTTCCGCCGGCCGTTGGGGCGAGAACGACGGCATTTCGCCCGTCGAGAATCTCCTCTGACGCAAGCTCCTGGACGGGCCGGAGCGCCGGCCAGCCGAGACGCTGGCCGATGCCCTCCTGCAGGCGCTGCGGGAACCTGCGAAGAACCGTCACGGGTTCCGCTCAGACCTCGACGAGCGCGGGCGAATACCCCTCTTCGTCCTCAGGCTCCGGGTCGAACGGGGGTACTCCCTTGCTGATCCGCAGTTCCGGTTCGTTCAGCTCCGCCGCCTTCGAGACGGCATCCGGGCCCGGCTCGAACGCCGGGTCGTCCTCCACGAGGTCCATCAGGTCGACGAGCCGGCGCAGGAACTGGCGCGGAACCACGCCGACATCCCCCCGGAACCCCTCCGTCACCTTCGCGACGAGGGCGTCGATCACCTCGCGCGTGATCTTCGCTTCGATCCTATGCGGGTCTGATGCCGGGTAGAGCTCCCGGAGTCGCAGCGCCACCTCTTCGAGCCTCGCCTTGTCGAACGGCGTCAGCGCCAGCTGAGGCTGGCGGAGGCTGGCGCTCTCCCCGTGCTTCAGGAACTGAATCCTCTCGTGGAGCGGGGCGAGGCCGGCGACGCCCCGGCGGGTGTCGAAGAGCTCGGGAGTTCCCGTGAAGAGCCAGAAGAGTCCCGGGAACTGCGCGGCCGCGTCAATGATCTGCCGTATCCCGTTTAGCGACTTCCCGCGGACGTCCTGCCGCATCCGCAGGATCGTCTCGGCCTCGTCGATGACGATGACGAGGCCTTTGTAGCCGGCCGCCTTGACGATCTCGAGGACCCCCCGGAGGTAGTCCATCGCCTCCCGGCTGCCGATGTCGCCCTTGATACCCGCGGCCTTCTTGACGCCCGCCGCGACGTTCTCGCTTCCTGAAAGCCATGACAGCAGCGCCCCCGCATCGGAGAGCTCACCCGTCTGCTTCAGCTCGAAGATCGTGCGGAGGACGCGGGCGAGGTCCTCGGGTGCCTTCCCTGCGGTCCGGGACGCTACCTCCTCCGCGAGCCGCCGGCCTACCGCCTCGTCGAAGCCCGGGCCGTCCCCGTCCTCGCCACCGGCGATGAGCGCCTCCTCGACGCGGGCGATCCATCGGTCGACGACATCCGCCAGGGCCCCTCGCGGACAGGCCGTTGTTCCCAGCTCCTGAACTACCCGACGGTACAGCTCGTCGAACCTGTGGAAGTGGAGGTCGTTATCCGAGACGACGACGAAGCTCGTCGCGAAACCCGCAGCCTGGGCGTCGAGCACCGCGAGGCGTGCCATGAACGTCTTCCCGCAACCGTATCCGCCCCGCAGGAACTTGAAGACGCCTTCCCCGCGCCCCGCGAGGTCGAGAAGCCGTCGGATCTCTCCGCGGGGCCGTTCGATCCCGACGGCAAACTCTTCGATACCTCGTTCCGGGACGAGCCCTGACCGCAGGCGCTCGAAGACGTGATCGACGTCACGGCGGCTCGCCATGCTCCTACCTCTCCCCCTCCCGCACGTATCTCTTCCCCTCGGGTGTCGACTCCACACGCGTCTCGAAGGGCACGCGAGCCCTCAACGCGTCGAAGCGCATAGAGAAAGTCCGGAAGGCCCGGGCCGTCCCGAGGAGACGGGTCGCCTCGACCTCTGTGATCGAGCCGTGGCGGGCGAGATGGACGAAGACCTTCCTCGCCCCCTCGTCTTCGATGTCGCTCTCCCACGCGGGGGCGGCTGCAGCGGGGGCCTGGGCCGCGGGAGGGCCTCCGGCCTTCCGCCCGGCGACGCCGAACCAGGTCTCGGGGCTCACCGGCGCGGCCCGGACGACGCCGTCGGGGTGGAAGACCTCTACCCGGATCTTCTCGTCCGTAGGCCCCTCCATGGAGAAGAAGACCTCGGTCCATTCCACTCCCGAGCGCAGCTCGAGCCGGCCGCCCCGGATCGCCCCGTTCCCTCTTGCATCGCGCAGGAGGACGTCGACGTCCCGCCGTCCCGCGGCGCGGAGCGCGAGCGCCACCTCCGAACGCTCGGCGAACGCGAGGCTCCCGGGCGCCGGAGCGATCCGCACCTTCAGGCACGACAGGCCGAGGACCTCGCCCGCCGCCTCCGCCTCGACGCGCCACTCCGCTTCTCCGCTTGCCGAGGCCCGGGCGTCGCTCAGGACGAGGACCGGAATCACCCGCTCCGGGAGGCTGTTGCCGCCGTGGACGAACGTCGCCCCCGTCACTCCTGTAGCAAAGACGGTCGTGTCTTCGAGGAAAAGGAGGTTCCCTTCGACGCCGTCGTATCCGAGATCGGAGAGCGGGACGGCGACCATGCCCGTCTCCTGCCGTTTCTCCGCCGCGAAGACGTGCCTGCGCTCGGGGTCACGCCGGCTCCCGTAGGGCCGCACCGCCGTCGTCTCGTCGAGGAGGAGGAAGCCGTGATCGGCCGTCACGACGATCCGCTTCGCTCCTGCTCCTTCGAGCAGGAAGATCGCCGACCGGAGCTGGCGGAGCGTCTGCTCGAACGTCGCGAGGCCCACGTTCGCCTCTCCCGCGTCGTCGATCTCCCGGCTCGTCACGACGACGAGTCGCGCGCCTCGGATCTTCCGCGCGAGCGCGGCGACGTCGAGGTCGACCAGCTCCTTCAGGTCCAGGAGAAGCGCGGGCGCCCCCGTGGAGCGCGCCCCCATCGCCTTCGCCCGGTCCGCCGGCCTCCGCACGGAAATCTCTCCCGTCCGGAAACCCTCGAACGACCCGTTCGTGACGATTGGCCGTAGCCTCCCCTCGAGGGCGACCGGGGCGAGCGCGTTCATCCCGACGGCCGTGAGCGACGGCAGCTCCGAGAGCCGGGCCGTCAGCTCCACCCCGGCGCCGTCGCGCCTTTCGGCCCGGAGCTCCCCGGCCAGCTCGGCCGCCATCTCGTACCGGAGGGCGTCGACGAGGAGGACGGCCGTCGTCCCGAGGCCCGAGGCGAGCGGATGGACGACCTCGTCCCAGAGAGACCGCTGGCGGGAGGAAGAGGGGGGAAGGAAGCCATGCAACCGGCAGAGGGCCGTGAAGTCGCGCGCCAGCCTGTCGGACCAATCCCGGTATCCCCGCCGGAGAAGCGCCAGCGCCCCCTGGAGCGCCCCGAAGTGCGGGAGGCGCGGCTCGAGGAGGGCGACGCGACGCTGCTCCAGCCTCCGATGCGCCTGGTCGACCCGGAAGGCGTCGCGCGTGTAGCGCTCCAGCGCGTCGACGACATCCCGCGCCCCGGCGAGAGGGGCGGGCAGGTCGGCGAGGAGGCGGCCGAGCTGCGCGGCTTCGCGCACGAGGCCCCACTCCCAGGCGTGCGTCCGCTCCCGCTCGGCCCAGAACGACTCGGTGACCCGCCGCGCCTCGGCCCACTCCAGCGCGCGGGCGTGCTCACCGGCCCTCACGGCCGCGATCGCCCCCTCGAGGACCGTCAGCTCCTCCGACCGGAACGTGTCGATCCGGCCCAGGTCCTCCGCCTTCATGCCCGACAGCTCCCCGGCGAGGAGCCCTTCCGTCTCATCCGCGAGGCGCTCGTAGAGAGTCGGCTGACGGGAGCGGAGATGAGCGGCCAGCCTGCCGCAGGTCGCCACGACAGGCTTCGTGGCATTCGCCAGGGGCTTCAGAGCCGGGAGGTTCGGAGCGCGTTTCAGGTCGTGGACGTACTCCATGGCGAGGACCCACGAGACGGCGGCCGAGGTGACCGCCTCCACCGCCTCCTTGCCGTGCGGCCCGGTCCCCGGGGCGCCGGTGAAGACACGCCACGCCTCGTCCATTCCGGTCTGCCGTTCGAGCGCAGCGACGAGGGCCTCGATTCCGGCTTCGTCCGAAATGCGCGAGACGAAATCGGCCTCTCCCGTGACGAGGGCCTCGAGGAGCGCCTCCGGCTTCAGGGCCGCGAGAAACGCCCCCGGGCCACCGGTCGCGCCCTCCGTCGCCCTTTCGAGCCAGGCGTCCGCGCTCTCGAGCGAGACGTCCGGCCCGGCCAGGAACTCCTCGACGGACCTGGGCGCGACCTTTCCGGCCGCGGCGTCCCGGACGAGCGTGTCGAGGGCCTTCCGGAAGCGCACCCCGGTCTCGTAGAGCTCGAGGAGGGGGGTGGAGCGGACCGACTCCTCCGTGAATCCGGGAAGATGGACGAGAAGAGGCTCCGGGTCGAGCCCGCTCCCGTACGGCTCGAGGGCCTGGAGGGTGTCCAGGTAGCTTCCCCGGAAGGCGACGACCGGCACGGGAAATAGCCCCTCGCTCCGCCGCTTAAGGAGGCAGTCGACGAACGGCGTGTACGCCCCGTCGCGATCCAACCAGAAAACGATCCCGTGCAGCCGGACCTCTTCCCGCACAGCGGATTCCAGCGCGGCCGACACGGGGCGTTCAGGCATCCGCTTCCTCCGTCTTGTCTGTCTCCTGTGTCTCCTCTGTCTCACCGCCGGTGTCCGCGCCCTCGCCGAAGAGTTCGCCGGACGAGCCGGCTGTCCGGAGCGCCTTCCGCCGCCTCCGGTCCGCTTCCTTCCTCCGGATCGCTTCGGCCCGCTCCGGCTCCTCGCGGAGCAAGCGCTGCCGCGCCTCGTCCGAGCCCATCTCGTCGATCGTGAACGTCGGCTCGATCTCGTCCTGGAGCCGTAGCTCCCACGCGTAGGCCCGCTCGGGGTGATGCCGCCAGAAGGAGCCGTGCGCGACGGCGAGGCTCGGGTCGGCCGCGCACTTCGCCTCGACGCGCGCCGGGAAGTACCGGGCCGCCAGGTGCGACCAGTCGTAGTCCTTCTTCCCGTCGGCCTTCGCGAGCTCCTTCCACCATTGAGCGGGCTTGTTCCACTGCGGCGAGAGGAGCGGCCAGAGAGCAGCCGAGTTCACCATCACGCCGTCGTCCAGGTCCATCTCGAATGGCGCGTCCGCCTCGCGGCGCGGTGTGCCGGCATCGACCGGCGGCGGCCCCTTCTCGGCGATCTCCGCGAGGCCTCTCGAGAAATCGAGCAGCTCGGCGAGCTGCTTCTGGATCTCGGCGTACCGCTTCTCGGCCCGCCCCCGTTCGCGGCGGTCGGTCGACTGCCGGGCGACCTTGAGGTCTTCCACCTCGCCTTCCAGCGAACGCTCCTCGGCCTGGAGGTGATCGGCGAGGACGGCCTTCAGCGTGCCCGAGGCGAACCGGTGGATCGACACCCAAGCCACGAACGTCTTCCGCGCCGACGAGAGCGGAAAGTAGATGGGCCGGTCTTCGTAGGTCTTTCGGTGGAGGCCGAAGTACGACTTGCGGAGCCACGCTCGAAGGTCGTCGCCTTCGCCGACGGCCGCGCCATGCTCGGTCCAGGCGGCGTGCAGCGGCGCGCAGGCGGGATGCGAGAGGCTGTCGCGGCCGGTCGCGTCGGAGAGGAAAAGGATGCCGCCGGGGAGGGCGGCGTCCGGGGCCTCCTCGAGAATCCCCTCCCCGGAAGCGCCGAACCGTCCCATCGCGACGCCGAGGGCGAAGGAAACGTGCTGAGCAGGCGAGGCGGGTTCGTAGACCGGTTCGTACGAGGGGAGCGGCGATGACTTCGGGCGATCGACGGCGAGCTGGGCCCAGGCCTGGGCATACGTCCAGGCGGATGCGCCCGGGCACTTGAACTCGACCGAGGTCTCCCGCGCGGCCTCGTGTTCTGTGAAGGCGAGGTCGAGCGTCTCGAGAATTTCGGTCGACCCCTCGACGGGGAAGAGTGGGAGCCTGTTCACGTCGCCGACCTGGAACGTGATCGTTGGGTTCAATGAGGACATGATCTCGCGAGAACGGGTCGAGTTCATGACGCAGAGAACGAGTGCCCGATCCGCGGGAAAGATCGATGACCCATTGCCGTCAAATACGGAACGATAGCGATGTATGCGAGCTGCGAAGCTGGAGCCAATTCGCGAAAAGGCAACGCCATCTGCAAAGAAGCAGATCTCGTTTCTAATCTGACGGGTGTAGGAACCGTAGAGCCTCTCGGCGAGGACTTTGATCTCAAGCCCTTGGCGGAACCAAAGACAGGCATCATCGCAGGCGTCCTGCCAGATGTGCCCGGCTCCGCCACGAACGAACCGAGCCCATGGCATCAGGGGGTCGTGGCTGTCGCCCGAGCCAGTTCGAACTCGCTCGAGCCGTCGCCCCCTCACCTCCCAACCTTTCCGAAGGAACCGAGTGTTGTCTCCAGAGTTGATTCCAAATCGGGCAGGGCTGTGGGTGCCGAGCTTCTCCGCCTCGCTAAACGCGCAAACGTCGGCTTCGCTCCACCAATACACAACCGGACGCTCGTCGACACGAGCTAGCCCCGTCACTTCGAACTCGTACCGCCCCACCTGCGCCAGCAGCGCCGCGCGTTTGCGTTGCGTCCGCTCCGCGTCGCGCGTCCTGTCCGTCAGAGGCGTGGGCTGAAGCGTGATGCTCGGGAGGCCGGTCGGCGGCGCCTTCCGAAAGACGCTCATCGCGGCCGCGACGACCTCGTCGGGGACCTCGTCGAACGCCCCGCGGTCGACGTCGCCGATGAGACGCAGGTCGTAGGTCGTCAGGAGGTGCTCGCGGAGGGCCTGGTACTGCGCGGTAAACATCCAGCCGCGCATCGTCACGAGGGCCGACACACCTCCCGGCCGCGCGAGGTCGAGCGCCCTCTCCAGGAACGCCGCGTAGAGGTCGGCCTTGCCGCGCGGGTAGACCCGGCCGAGATACCCGGCCTCGGACATCCGGCTCGATCCCTGGTACGGCGGGTTTCCGACGACGACGTCGTACGTCCCGCTCTTCACGATCCGGAGGAACCGGAGGCCGGCGGCGAGCGCCTCGCCGTCGAGGCGGAGGCCGAGGTCGTCCTCCCCGCGATGCCGGCCGAGGAAGCCCTCGATCTTGTCGAGGATCGAGGCGCGGGCCGCCTCGTAGTCGAGCTTTGCCTGGGCGGGCGGATCGACCCCGAAGAGCTTCCGCTGCACGGGTTCCAGCGGCGAAGTGCCTGCTGCTTTCCGGATCGCCTCTTCCACCGCCTCGTCCACCTTGAGAAGCGTCCCGAGGTGGTCGACCCCGGAGAGCGCCGTCAGAACGGCGTCGGTCAGTTCGTGCGGGACGCCGGCCTCGGCTTTCAGCTCGTCGCGCAGCTTCACGAGGGCCGGGTCGCCCGGAGGGAGGTTCGCGAGGCCGAGGGCCGGGGCGACGAGGTTCAGGGTGCGGGGCCGGGCGTTTCGATCGAGGGCCCGGGCCTTGAGGTAGAGCCCGGCGGCCGCGATCTGGACGGCCCGCGGGTCGATGTCGACGCCGAAGAGGTTCCTTTCGAGGATCTTCTCGGCGATCTGCCGCTCGTTCCACGTCTCGCCCCGGTGCCGCGCTTCTTCGCGATAGAGCGCCGCGAGGTGGTCGAACGCCGAGACGAGGAAGTGCCCCGAGCCGCAGGCCGGGTCGAGGAGCTTCACGTCGCGGATGGAGGTCGGCGTCCCTTCCGGCACGTCCTCCGGGGCGGCCTTCGGCACCCACCACTTCCAGTGCTCCTCGAGCCCCTCCGAGACGGCCATCGGCTCCGTCGCCGCGATCTCGTCTTTCGCGCGAGCCTCGCGCCAGGCAGCGCGGTGCGCTTCGAGCGACGGGAAGACCTCCTCCGCGTCGGGCTTCCAGCCGTTCTTCCGGCAGATGTCGAGCCAGAGGTCGCCGAGGCTGTTCTGGAGAAGCCAATCCACCATGTAGCGCTCGGTGAACATCTGGGTCTTGCTCGCGATCTCGTGCGGCGCCACCTTTCCGCCGCCGTTCACCTTCGCGTCGAGCGCCTCCCGTTCGGGGTCGTTCCAGTACTGGTAGACCCAGCCGAGGGCGGTGTCGTCGTCCCACGCGGGCGCGAGGTCCGGTTCGTCCAGCGCCTCGATAACGGCGCGGAGCGTGGGGAGCGGAATGGGGATGAGTGCCGAGACGCCCACCTCGCCGAAGAGGCCCGGGAGGTCCAGTGCCAGCTCGTCGAAGAGGAGCTTCAGGAGGAACGGGTACCCTTCGGCCGGGTCGCCGGTGTCGATCGTGAGCCCAGGCGCGAAGTCGTTCAGCTCCCGGAAGCCCTGGCTCCGCCACCCGCCCGTGAGGACCAGCGGCCGCGAGAGGCCGAGCGCCTCGAGCCGCCTCACGAAGACGAGCCGGTTGAGGAGCGTGGACGCGGCTTCCTTCACGGCGCCCTCGAGCGCCCTCTTCCGGATCTCTTCCTTTCCCGCCACGTCCCTCGCCCGCCCGGCCCGGACCTTCTCTTCGAGGAACCCCTCCAGCCGCTGCCGCTTGATGGCCGCCGCCTCGCTCAGCCCCGACCGCGCCACCGGCAGCGTCAGCCGGTACTCGGCAACGACGGCCGCGTGGAGGTCGGCCAGGAGCCGCGCCCGAAGGTCGCGAATCGTCTCTGACAGGCGGCGACGGGCGGAGGGGGTGAGGGTCATGTCAGGAATGGGGGCGCGGGCGGAGAACGCTGGCCATTCGCGACTCAGCCGGGCCTGGCCGGGATCGCAACCTCGGTCCTGAGGGCGACTTCGATCGGGGTGTAGAGGTCGACGGTCGTCTCCGGCGTAGCGATCGAGACGACGAGGGCGTACCGAGCTGGCCTTTCCCATCTTCGGAGCGCGGGTCGTTCCTTCCACCAGCCTCCCACGGGATAGACGGCAATGACATCGCGCGCTGCGAGGTACGCGGCCGGGCCCTCCCAGATGTCGGAGTGGATGGATCCCCTATCGCGCAGCGACGGACCGAGCGCCCAGTAGGGGTCCTTCGGCGCCAGCGGGGCCGTCGGATCTTCTTCGTTTCGGGCGGCCCGGTTAATCCGGAAGCGGAAAGCGTCGACCGACTCGGTTGCGCCCTTCACGGCGAACCGGAGTCCATGGGAGCGATAGGGATGGTGAGCCTTCCAGGCCCTGCGTGCGGGGCTCGGCTCGACGAAGTACGAGAGGGTCACCTTCATTCGCAGTTCGATATCTGGATCGATCGCCTCTAACGCCGCTTTCGGCCAGGGCAATTCGTGCAGGTGCATTTCGTTGAGCGTCGCATCCTTTGAC
>JAGOBQ010000589.1 GCA_017999215.1 Thermoanaerobaculia bacterium | reverse complement strand
GAAGTTTCGCGGCATCGTCGTGATCCCCTCCGCGCGCCTCGCCGCTAACCTCGACGCGGCGCGCCTCCTTGAAGTGTCGTTCGGCCCGCTCCACCTCACGCGACCGGCTCGTCCGGGTCGCCCTCGGGGCCGCCCTGAGCCTGGCGGCGCTGTCCCCGCGGGCGGGCCTCCCGGCACCGCAACAAAGCATCTTACCGCGCGACGCGGCCGCCCGGCCGTTCGAAGAGGGGCGGGCGCTCGTCGAAAAGGGCCGCTTCCGGGAGGCGATCCCGAAGCTCGAGGACGCGCTCGCCACGGGCCACCAGACGCCCCAGGTCCGATTCGGACCGAGCCGTCACCAGGTCGACTACTACGATCCCCACTACTGGCTCGGACGTGCCCTGATGGAGCTCGGGGAGGAGGTGCGCGCGCTGGCCCACCTGCGCGCCTCCGCCGCCGCCGGCTCCTTCCCGGATCGCCGGGAGACCGAGGACCGGAGGCTCCGGATCGCCGAGCTCGAGCGGCGCGAGGCGGCCCGCCGGGCCCCTCCGCCGCGGACGCCGACCCCGACGCCGCCCCCCGCGCCCACGCCCCTTCCTCTTCCTCCAACGCCGACGCCGCAGCCGACGGCCTCGGCGCTGGACGAGCCCGTCGCGCCCGTCCGGGCGCCGCCGGCGGAGGTCCCTTCGGCGCTGCCGCTCCTCGTCCCCACGCCGGTCCCGCCCCGGCTCGACGGGTCCCTCGCGGCCCTCGCCGCCGGAGACTTCGAGGCGGCGGTCGAGAGGGTCCGCGCCGAGAGGAAACGGACCCCCGGCGCCCGCGAGCTCGACCTCCTGGAGGCGGCGGCCCTCGGCGGGCGCTACGTCCTGGAAGGCCGGCGGGACGGCTCGCTCCTCGACCGCGCCCGGGCGAGCCTCGCCGCGTTCCGCGAGAAGGGGGGCTCGGCCCGCGCCGAGGCCACGCTGCTGTCGCCGGCGCTCCGGACGCTCCTCGAGACGCGCTGAGGGCGCGGGCGCCTACCGGCCGCGGACGACGCGCGTCCCGGCCAGCAGGTCGTGCAGGGCCCGGCGGTCCTTCCGGAAGAGGGCCACGAGGTGGCCGATGCCGAGGATCGCCCCGGAGAGGTTCCAGGCGAGGAACCGCCCGAACGCCGGGCCGAGGCCGATCCCCGCCGCGGCGCGGCCGGGAGCGGCCGGAACGACGGACAGGCGCAGGAGGGCCTTTCCGGGCGTCCGTCCCGTCCGCGCCCAGCCGCCCACGACGTACCAGAGGTTCGCGCCGAGGACGAGGACCGCGCACCCGCCCGCGATGGCGAGGAAGGCCCAGTCGCGCGTCAGGTCGGTCGACTGGAACGCCTCGCGGAAGAGGAGGACGAGGAAGACCGGCGAGAGGAGCAGGAGGTCGAGCGCCAGGAGGATGACGCCGTCGACGAGGGTCGCGAGGAGCCGCGGAAAGAGGCCGGCGGTCTCGGCCGCGGTCGCGAGCGACGTCGAGGAGCGCGGTCGGCGGACCTTCACGGCGGGGGCGGGACGGACCGCGCTCGGGCGCCCGTCGCCCCGGATCGGGAACTGGGAAAGCGTCGCGTCCGGGACGGCGGGCGACGGGACTCCCTTCGGCGCCTCCGCGGGCGGAGGGGGCGCGGCCGGCGACTCGGCACGAATCCCGGAGCCGTGAACGGCCGCGAGAGCCGCCGCCGCCCCGACCGGCGCGAGCCCCTCCTTCCGGGCGTTCTCGTCCGCCTCGCGGAAGAGGTCGTGGGCGGAGATCTCGAGCGCCGCGCTCGCGGACGGGTCCGGCGGGGGCAGCCCGGCGTCGGGCCGCGTCCCGAAGTCGCCGTGCGCCCCGGCGACGGCCGAGAGCGCGTCGGCGGCCGTCGTCGTCAGGTGCGCCGTCCTCTCGACGGACCCGGTCGGCTCGAGGAGCCGGTACTCCAGGACGGCGGCGCCGAGCTGGAGGCGGTCGCCGCTCCGGAGGATCGTCTCGTTGAGGATCCTCCTCCCCGCGACGAACGTCCCGTTCGAGGAGTTCAGGTCCTTGAGGACTGCTTTCCCGTTCGAGAGCGTGAGGAGCGCGTGGCTCCTCGAAACGGACTCGTGGTCGACGCGGACGGTGGAGGAGCGGCTCCGGCCGAGCGTGACCTCACCGGCCGAGAGGTCGACCTCCCGGCCGTCGACGACGAGGACGTAACGGTGGCTCCCTTCGGGCACGGCGGCGCCGATTGTAGGCGAGCGGGAGCGCCGGAGGAGGCTCGAAGAGCCTCGGCCGTTGCCGTCGTCCCCCGCGCGAGGAGCTCCGGGACGCCTCCGGTGAAGACGACCCGTCCCCCTTCGGCCCCGCCGCCCGGGCCCAGCTCGAGGAGCCAGTCGCAGGCGAGGAGGAACGCCGGGTTGTGCTCGACGGCGAGGACGGAGTGCCCCGCCGCCAGGAGCCGTCGGAAGACGCCGAGAAGGACGTCGACGTCTCCCGCGTGGAGGCCCGTCGTCGGCTCGTCGAAGAGGAAGAGGGTCGGCCTCCCGGCGCCCGCCTTCAGGAACGAGGCGACCTTCAGGCGCTGCGCCTCACCTCCCGAGAGGGTCGCGGTCGACTGCCCGAGGCGGAGGTAGCCGAGGCCCGCCTCGGAGAGCGGGGCGAGCCGCGAGGCGATCCCGGGCAGGTCCGCGAAGAGCTCGATCGCCTCGTCGACCGTCGTCCCGAGCAGCTCGTGGACGTTCCGGCCGCGGACCCTCACGCCCAGGACCTCGGGCGTGAACCGGCGTCCGTCACAGGCGTCGCAGACGACCGTCACGTCGGCGAGGAACTGCATGTCGACCGTCACGACGCCCGAGCCCTCGCATCGCTCGCAGCGGCCGCCCGGCGCGTTGAAGCTGAAGCTCCCCTTCGTCAGCCCCGCCGCGCGCGCCGCAGGGCTCCGGGCCCAGAGCGCGCGCACCTCGTCCCACGCCTTCGTGTAGGTCGCCGGGTTCGAGCGGGCCGATCGGCCGAGAGGCGACTGGTCGACGAGGACGACGTCGTGGAACGCCGGGAGCCCCTCGATCCTCTCGTGCTCCCCTTTCTCGAGCGCGTCGGCCTCCCTGCGCCCGAGCGCGCGGAG
>JAGOBQ010000588.1 GCA_017999215.1 Thermoanaerobaculia bacterium | reverse complement strand
AGATGTGTATGTGAGACGGCCTCGGGGCGATGCTTCGTCCGCGGGTAGAGGAGGAGGGTGAAGCCGGCGTCCGCCTCGCGCCAGGCGACGACGTTGACCCACGGCTCCGGCTCCAGCGGGAGGGCGGCCGAGAGGAGCGCGAGCGCCCGCTCCGCCTCGCGGACGACCTCCGCGCGCGCTCCCCGGAGAACGAGCGCCCGCGCGCCCCAGGCCTCGAGGGCCGGGCCCGGCGCGAGCCCCGCGGCGCGGACGACCGGCAGCTCCTCGAGCGCGCCCGCCTGGAAGTGGAGGTGGTCCGGCGCGGAGGCGCCGCAGCGGGGCCCGTTGTAGAGGACGAAGAGCCCGTCGAGCGCGGCGGCGAGGTCGAGGAGCTCGCCGAGGCGCCCCGCGAGGCGCTGGTCACGGTGCTCGCGGTGGACGATCGTCAGGTGCCGCGTCACGATCGGGAACGGGTTGCCGAGGAGCGTCCAGTCGTCGCCGAAGGGGAGCCCCCGCTGCTCGGGGAAGAGGTTCTCCCGGCAGAGGAAGCAGGGGCGCTTTGCGATCGAGGCGGGGTCGACCTTCGCCGTCGTGCTCGTCGCGCGGTGCGGGATGTGCCGGACGAGCGGGCCGCGGCCGTCCTCCGAGAGGTCGCGCGTCCGCGCCCCGGCAAGCGCCGCGACGCCTGCGGCGAGGAGCGGCCACTCCCCGACCTGGCGAAGGAGGAGCTCCTCGACCGCCCCGCGCATCGGCGTCAGGCGCGCCCCGCGAGGAGCCGCTGCCGGGCGGCGATCTCCACCGTCCGGAGCCAGTCCTTGTAGGCGTCGTAGCGGTTCTGCGTCTCGAGCGGGAGGGCGCTGTCGGAGTTCCCCTCCCAGCGGCGGCAGAGGTAGACCGATTCGTAGATCCGCCCGATCTCGTATTCGCGGCTGACGCGGAGGCAGACGGCGTAGTCCTCGCCGTAGCTGACGTTCGGGAAGCCGAAGCGCCGGAGGACCGACACGTCGAACGCGCGCGGCGCGCCGAAGCCGTTCACGCGGAGCGCGTTGTTCCGCCCGTTCTCCCGCGTCCACTCCCGGTGGTCGACGAGGCCGGGCGGGATCTCCTTCAGGTCGAAGTCGACCATCGTGTACGAGGCGACGACCATCGCGTAGGGACCGGCCTCGAGCTGCGCGACGATCCGTGCGAGGACCGTGTCGTCCGAGTAGAGGTCGTCGGAGTCGAGCTGGACCGCGTAACGCCCGCAGCGCGGGTGGAAGACCGCTTCGTCCCAGCAGCCGCCGATGCCGAGGTCGCGGCGCTCGGGGACGACGTGGACGAGGCGCGGGTCCCTCACGCCGCCGAGCATCTCGGTCGTCCCGTCGGTCGAGTGGTTGTCGACGACGATCACGTTGAACGGGAACGGCGCCTGCTGCGAGAGGGCGCTCGCGACGGCGTCGAGGATCGTCCGCTCGCGGTTCCGGACCGGGATCACGACGCTCGCCGTCACCGGGAAGCGCTCGGAGGGGGGCGGGACGGGCGCGAACTCCGGCGGCAGGAGCGCGCCGATGCGCCGGAGGTGGTCCGTCGCGACGCGCTCCATCTCGACCTGGACGTCGCGGTTCCTCGGGTCGACGTAGTCGAACTGCGCCTCGCCGGAAGGGCGCGTCTCGAGCGGCCCGGAAGCGTAGAGCGGCTCGGGGACCCGGACGACGGGGGCGCGCTCGGAGAGGCGGAGGCGGAGGTCGTAGAGCGCGCCCCACCGGAGGCCCGGCGTCGCGCCGACGGCGCGCGCGAGGTCGAGAGGGAACGCGACGACGGGACCGAAGTCGAAGCCGTCGCGGAGGCTCCCGAGGCGGTAGTCGATCCGCGGGTGGCCGACGGAATCGGAGTAGACCCACCCCGCGCCGGTGTCGCGGAGGGCCTGCGCCATCCGCTCGAGCATCCGCGGGCCGGGCGTCACGGCGACGCGCGGGTCGGCGAGGGTGACGACCTCCTCCATCGCGTCGGCCAGGAGGAGCGCGAGCGCCTCCGAGGAGGGCGGCATGGGGCGAAGGAGGCTCACGACCGCCTCTTCTGCGATGCCCCGGCGCGCGAAGCGACGACCCCATCGCTCCCCGCGAAGGCCCCGTCGAGAGGCCGCGCGGCGATCACCCCCGCCATCCGGTTCGCGGCGAGGAAGCGCGCGAGGTCCTCCTCGACGACACGACCGGCGCTCCGGGAGGCGTGGCGAAGACGAACCGAGCCGCCCGCGAGGACGAGGAAGCCGCAGTGGAAGACGTCGAGGCCCGCCTTCGTCGAGGCGAAGAGGAGGACGTCGCCGTTCGCGAGGCGCGGGAGGAAGGCGCGAAGCCGCCCCTTCGGGACGACCGCGAAGCGGGCCCCCTTCGCCGAGAGGCCCGGCACCGCCGAGAGGGTCTTCTCGACCCGCTTTCCGAGCGGACCCGGCGCGACCGGCCTCACCGCGCCGGCGCGCGCGTTCCGCCGGACCCAGTCGGTCATGTAGTGGTTCCGCTTCCTCCACTCCACGGCGCCGCCGTCGTACCGGAGCGCGCGGAGCTCCTCGACGAACCCGGCCGGCTCCGCCGCGCGCGCGAGCGCGATCACGATCTCGACGTACGTGACGCAGTCGAATCCGTCGAGCCGCGCGACGAGCTCCTCCGGCTCCGTCGCGGAGCCGACGAGGGCGTGGGCGACGTAGGGGGCGCCGAGCAGCGCCGCCGAGAGCGCCTCGACCCGCGCGGGGACGCTCCGATGGGGCTTCGCCCCGGCGAGGAGGGATCGGGAGCGGCGGAGGTCGAGCCCCCGGGGTCGGGTCGTCTTCATCGGCGGGCGATGTTACCCGCCGCGCCGCTCCGCGGTACCCTTGCCTGTTGGCCCGGAGGCCGCCGCATGGGCGCGAGGAGCCGCCGGGAGAGGAGAGAACGATGGCCGGCAAACTGGCAGGGACGAAGACCGAGGCGAACCTGAAGGAAGCCTTCGCGGGCGAGTCGATGGCCCGGAACAAGTACACCTACTTCGCGGAGGAGGCCCGGAAGTCGGGGCTCCTGAGCATCGCGGCGGTC
>JAGOBQ010000091.1 GCA_017999215.1 Thermoanaerobaculia bacterium | reverse complement strand
CAACCCGAAGAACCGCCTGCACGACGCGGCGGACGCACGGCTCGTCCTCGTCGACCTCGAGGCGGGCATCGCGGACGAGACGCGCGCCGCCGCCCCGGCGTCCGACCCGCGCGGTCGGCGGCGCGAGGTCGCCGCCTGGTCCCTCGCCGCGGTCGCGCTGCTCGTGGCGGGCGGCCTCTTCCTCGGGCGGGACGCCGCCGAGCCCACCGCGCCGCGCGTCATCCGCGCCACGCTGCCGCTCCCGGCCGGCGTCTCGATCGAGCTCGACGGCGAGCGCGCCGGGATGCCGGCCGTCTCCCCCGACGGGCGGCGCGTCGCCTTCGGCGCGCGCGAGGGGGCCGGCCCGATGCGGATCTGGGTCCACGACCTCGGCACCGCGGTCGCGCGCCCGCTCCCCGGCACCGAGGAGGGCTACCGGCCCTTCTGGTCTCCCGACGGGCGGAGGATCGGCTTCTTCACCTGGGGGCACCTCGCGACGACCCCGTCCGAGGGAGGCGCCGTCGCGCGTCTCGCCCCGGCGCGCGACTCGCGCGGCGGCACCTGGAGCCCGAACGGGACGATCGTGTTCGCTCCTTTCGCAACGGGCCCTCTTCTCGCGATCTCCGATCGGGGGGGTGAGGCGCGAGAGGTGACGGGTTCGGCCGCGGAGATCGGGACGGGCACGCACCGTTTCCCTCAATTCCTGCCGGACGGCGAGAACTTCGTCTACCTCGACCGCTCGGGACGCATCGGCTCGGCGGCCGGCAGCGTCATGATCGCGCGGCTCGGCGAGGCCGGGCCGGCCCGGCGGCTCCTCGAGGGCGCGACGAACGCGGTCCACGCGGACGGCCGGCTCCTCTACGTCCGCGACGGCGCGCTGGTCGCCCAGCGGCTCGACCCGATGGGACTCGTCCTGACGGGCGAGCCGAAGGTGCTCGTCGAGGACCTCCTCGTCAATCGCCGCTTCACCTACGGGGTCTTCTCGGCGAGCGAGGCCGGCGTCCTCGTCTTCCTCACAGGCAAGCAACGAGACCTGAGCCGGCTCGCCTGGAGAGACCGCTCCGGGCGCCGGCTCGGCGAGCTCGGCACGCCGGGCAACCTCTCCGGGTTCGGCGGCCTCGCCCTTTCGCGCGAAGGCCGTTGGGCGGCCGTCGGTCGGGTGGACGAGGCGCAGGGCGACGCCGACATCTGGCTCTACGACGTCGTCCGCGGGACCGAAACCCGCCTCGCCCGTCCGGGCACCGACGAGAGCGACCCGCTCTTCTCGCCCGACGGCGGCACCCTCACGTTCGGCTCGTCCGGCGACGAGGGTTCCGCCCTCGTTCGACGCGACCTCGCGAGCGGGGCGGAGACGACGCTCTTCGCGCTGAAGGACGTCTACAGCATGGGTCCGATGTCGTTCTCCCCGGACGGGACGTCGATGACCTGCGAGGACCGCAGCCGCCTCGCCTACGCCGACCTCGTGCTCCGGCCCTCGAACGGGAAGGGAGAGACGAAGGTGCTCGTCCGGACGCCCCGGGACGACGCCTACGGCCAGATCTCGCCCGACGGCCGCTGGCTCCTGTGGGCGTCCGACGACTCGGGCCGGTACGAGGTCTACGTCGCGCCGTTCCCGGGCGGGGGGTCGAGGGTGCAGGTCTCGCGAGAGGGCGGCACCCAGCCCCGGTGGAACCCGGCGGGAGGCGAGATCCTCCTCAAGACGCCCGACAACGTCCTGACCGCGGTGCCCATCGAGACCGGCTCGGGCACGATCTCGGTCGGAACCCCCACGCCCCTCTTCCCGATCGTCGAGTTCACCGGCTGGACCTACGACGTCACGGCCGACGGCACGCGCTTCCTCGTGCGCGAGCCGCTCGCCGAGGGCGACGCCTCGCCGATCACCCTCCTCACCGACTGGACGGCGCTCGCGGGGCGCCGGTAAGGGTCCCCGCCGGCGACGGCCCGGGGTCTGGCGAAGGCGATCCTCGCGCGACACCGCCCGGAATCCGTCTCGCGCCCGGCGCGTATATTCGCGTGAGAGGAAGACACGATGAAGCCTCTGGCGATCCTCGCCTCGCTGGCCGCCCTCGCCGGGTGCTCGACGAGCACGACGGAGCGCCTCGGGCTGCCGCCCCTCGAGACCGTGCCGCGCGTCGACCTCGCGCGATACGTCGGGACCTGGTACGAGATCGCCGCCTTCCCGCAGAGCTTCCAGAAGGGCTGCGTCGCCACGACGGCCACCTACACCATCCGGGCCGACGGCGACATCGACGTCCGGAACCGCTGCCGCAAGGACGCGCTCGAAGGACCGGAGAAGTCGGTCCTCGGGCGCGCCCGGGTCGTGGACGCCGCCACGAACGCGAAGCTGAAGGTGAGCTTCTTCCGCCCGTTCTGGGGCGACTACTGGATCGTCGACCTCGGCGCCGACTACGAGTACGCCGTCGTCGGCCACCCGGGCCGGGACTACCTCTGGATCCTGGGCAGGGCTCCGAAGATGCCCGAGGCGACGTACGAGGGGATCCTCGCGCGGCTGAAGGACAAGAGCTACGACACGTCCCGGCTGAAGCGCACGCGGCACTGACCCCGGAGGCGAGGATGAACGGGACCGCGAACCCCGCGGAGGTCGTCGTCGTCGGCAACGTCGGCGTCGACACCTGTGTCTACCCGTACGGCGACGAGATCGACTGGAGCGTCGAGGCGAACTTCACCGAGAACCTCGACACGGTGGGACAGGCCGGCGGCTACGCGAGCCGCGGCTACGCCCGCCTCGGACGGCGCGTCGCGTTCATCGGGCACGTGGGCGCGGACCACGACGGCGACCTCGTCCGCACCACGCTCGCGCGGGACGGCGTCGACACTCGAGCGCTCCTCGTCGACCCGAAGGGGACCGCCCGCAGCGTCAACTTCATGTACCGCGACGGGCGCCGGAAGAACTTCTACGACGGCAAGGGCCACATGGGGCTCGTTCCCGACCTGGCGCTCTGCCGGACGGTGATGGAGGGCGCGCGCCTCGCGCACGTCAACCTCCCGAACTGGGCCCGGCGGCTGCTGCCGGTCGCCCGCGAGCTGGGCCTCACGGTGGCGTGCGACCTGCAGGACGTCGTCGACCCGGCGGACCCGTACCGGCGCGACTTCGTGGAGGCCGCCGACGTCGTCTTCTGCTCGGCGGCGAACCACGAGCCGGAACGGCTGGCCGGCGAGCTCTGGGCGCGGCGGCCAGGTCTGATCATCGTGGTCGGGATGGGCGCCCGCGGCTGCGCCCTGGGCGTCGCCGGGCAGGTGCGGCGCTTCCCTCCCGTCCCCGACGACCGGCCCGTCGTCGACACGAACGGGGCCGGAGACGGCCTGGCCGTCGGCTTCCTCACGAGCCGGGTGCTGGAGGGTCGCCCGCTCGAGGAGTCGGTTCTCAGAGGCCAGATCGCCGCCCGCCACACCTGTACCCTTCGGGGCACGAGCGAGGGGCTGATCACGGCCGTGGAGTTGGACGACCGCCTCGCCTCGAGGAGGGGCTGACCCGCTCGTCCCCGGCCCGAACGTGCAACGCGGCAAGGCGCCAGGAGCTCGTCAGGAGAACGCAGGTCAGGCGAGACCTGCGTGTCCGCCTCCGGAATCGAGATGTACCGACGGGCGGAACCCGCCTCTTCCTCGCCGCGACCACTCGCGAAACGGAGATGGTATGCTTTCTGCCATGAAGCCTGCCATCGTTACGACCATGGACCTCGCGGGAAGGCTCGTAATCCCGAAAGCGGTCCGGGAGGCTGCGGAGCTGCAGCCCGGCGTGCGGCTCGTCCTCGAGGTCGTCGACGGGCGGATCCAGATCGAGCCGGAGCCGCGGGACGTACGGATCGAGCGGCAGGGCAAGCTGAAGGTGGCGGTGCCGGTCTCGCCGGCCGAGCCGCTCAGGGCCGCGACGGTCCGGAAGACGCTCGAGGCGATCCGCTCCGGCCGGGACACCTCGTCGTGACGCGGGCGACGGCGGTCGATTCGAGCATCCTCGTGGCAGCGCTCGCCTCGTGGCACGAGAACCACGACGAGTCGCGGAGGGCGCTGGAGCAGGCCATGGGGCCCGCGGGCGAGCTCGTTCTTCCCGCGGACGTCCTCGTCGAGACCTACTCGGTCCTCACGCGACTTCCGTCGCCCCATCGTCTCTCGCCGGTCGACGCCCTTCGTCTCCTCGAGGAGAACTTCGCGGACGCAAGGACCGTCGCGCTCGCCGCGACAGAGACCTGGCGCCTCTTGCGGACCCTCGCCGTCAACGCGATCGCCGGAGGCGCGGTCTACGACGCCCGGATCGTCGCTGCCGCCGTGAAGGGCGGGGCGGCGCGGATCCTGACGCTGAACGGCCGCCATTTTTCCCGGCTCGCGCCGGACGGGCTGGAAGTCGTCGTTCCGGAGCGCTGAGCCCCCCCGGGCCGCGACGGTCGGCCCGTCAACGCGGGGCGCGTGCGTCGCCTGCCGCCCGCCGGACGACGAGGAGCGAGAGGTCGTCCTCGCGGGCGCCGCCGGTGTGGGCGTGGAGATCGGCGAGGCAGGCGTCGACGACGGCGTGCGCCGAGGGGCGCTCGAGGCTCGCGAGGAGGGCTGCGAGCCGCTCGGAGCCGTATTCCTCGCCGTTCGCGTCGCGGGCCTCGGTCAGGCCGTCGGTGAACGCGACCAGGTAGTCGCCTTCCGCGAGGCGCAGCTCGTGGCTGCCGTAGGCCGCGCTGAGGAACGTGCCGACCGGCAGGCCCGTCGGTGCGACCTCGCGGATGCTCCCCTCCGAGCGGAGAAGCGGTGGACAGTGGCCGGCATTGCAGATTTCGAGCGACCCGCCCGCCGAGGCGCGCCCGCAGACGAGGGTCGCGAACGAGCGCGAGACGGAAGCGGCGCGATAGAGCCGGTTCGCCCGCTCGACGAGGCTCCCGACCGGGAGGCCGGGTCCGGCGAGGCTTCGGATCGTGGCGTGGAGGCTCGAGGCGAGCATCGCGGCGGGGACTCCCTTCCCGGAGACGTCGCCGAGGAGGAACGTCACCTCGTCGCTCCCCTCGTGCGTCAGGACGTCGCAGCAGTCCCCGCCCACGGGTCCCGCCGGCTCGAAGGCGAAGGCGAAGTCCCAGCCCGCGACCTCCCTCCCGAGCTGCGGCAGGTGGGCCTTCTGGATCCGCGCGGCCGACTCCAGGTCGTCCTCCAGGGCGCGCTGCTCCTCCGGGGACATGTCTCCGAGGCAGAACCGGGCGAGCGGGTCGGCGGCGAGGCGCTCCGGCTCGATCGGGTCGTGGCAGGTCTCGCAGTAGCCGAACGTCCCGGCCTCGAGCCGGTCGAGCGCGGCGTCGACCTCCGCGAGGAGGCGCGAGAGGCTCTCGTCCTCGGGGCGCGAGCGGGAAAACGCGAGGAGTTTCTCGCGGCGGTCGAGGAGGTCGGGTCGGAAGTCGATCTGCGGGGTGGACAGAGCCTGCTCCATCGTCTCCTCCTGGAACGGTCCTCGTTCTACGCAGGCGGCGGGCTCCGGGTTCTGGCGGAAGGCCCCGGCCCGGGTCCCGGCGCTGCGGCGACTCCGAGCCCGGGTTCTCAGCCCGGGACCGCGGTGAAGAGCCCCCGGGCGACCCGCCGCGCGGCGTGGGAGAGCTCGTCCCGAAGGTCCCGGAGGATGCGGCCCCGGTCGGTCAGCGACGCCAGGTAGAACGGCACGACGCAGCCGCACCGGTCGCAGTCCGCCTTCGGCCCCATCATGCACTTCTCCTTCTGCACTCCGTCGGGGGCGAACGCGAAGGACTTCCTCGCGAAGAGGCAGCTGTCGGTGACCTTCCGGCAGACGTCCGACTTCATCATCCGGAAGGCGCGCTCGGGGAGGACGAAGAAGTCCCCGTAGATCGCCTTCAGCGCGAGGAGCTTGTCGAGGACGACGTCCCGCTCCGCGAGCGGCAGGAAGAGCTCGCCGTTCCCGTCGCACATGTCGCCGATCGGCGTGTAGAAGTCGAACGTCATGTCCCTCGCGCCGGCGCGAGACCAGTCGATGACGGCCTGCTCGAGGCAGTGGACGTTCGCCCGAGTGATGCAGTAGGCGATGGTGACGCTCAGGTTCGGTCGCTCGGCGACGTTCTGCATCGCCCGCCTGTAGATCCCCTTCCGGCGCCGGATCCGCTCGTGCGTCTCCTCGTCGCCGTCGATGGAGATGCACCAGCTCACGTCCGGCCAGTCCGGGAGGGGGATCGTGCCGTTCGTGACGACCGTGTTGAACCGGAAGTACTTCCGGCCGCGCTCGATCAGCTCCTTGCGGATGAGCGGCTCGCCGCCCACCCAGGTGCACTGGAAGAACGGGAAGCCGACCCGCGACGTGCTCCGCTTCAGCTGCTCGAGCTTCGCGATCCACTCGTCGATGGAGAGCTCGTCCCGTCCCGCGTAGGCGGGCGCCGCCCCATCTCCCCCCTCGAAGAAATAGCAGTGCGAGCAGCGGAGGTTGCACTCCTTGGAGACGTCGATCGAGCCGAACCCGTTCCTCGGGATGCCGAAAAGGAAGAAGCCGACCTTCGCGAAGTCGTACGGAAGGATCCCGCGCGGCCGGCGGGCCGGGGGATCGTGATCGAGCATCAGGTTCGGCCTCGGATCGTCCGGCACGAAAGGCACTCCCCGGTCCTGTCCGACCGCTGTAGCGTCCGTATGAAACCCGGGAGTATGCACGTGGTCTGCCGCTTCGGACAGTCGCTTCCGTGGAATCGGCCGGGCTCCACCCCGCTCGTCCCCCGCTCCCGCCTCGGCCCGCACGGGATCTGCTCCCTTCCCGGCAGGCGAATCGGGCGGCGGACACGCGGCAAGAGCGCGAGCGGCGTCCCGCGCGCCCCGATCGCCGACCGGGCACCGTTGAAAACGCTTCATCTCCAGATGCAGAGTTTTCCGGTCGGCCGGCTCGACCGCCCCTCCGCCGAACGCCGAGACGTTCTCCCGTGCTCCGGTTCGTTCCCACGGGCGAGCAGGCTCGCGGGCTCCGGTCGGGCCGCCTCCGGCTCCACCGGCCGGAGTCTGGCTCGAATCTCGCAGGGAATCCCTCCGATCGAAGGGTCGAATGAAGCTGATGCGAGCAGACGAAACCGCTTTACCGGCGCCAGGTCCCGGGGACGCGGCAGCGCGACCCGAGCACCAACAGATCAGCCAGAACCTCGAAGCCGTTCTCGACTTCTACGCGCGAGAGGAACGGAAGGTCAGCAGGTCGCAGAGGCTTCTCGAACGGATCAGCCTCCTCATCGGGCAGCCGGCATTCCTCGGCCTCATCCTGATCCTCGTCGCGGCATGGGTGCTCGCCAACTCCGCGTTCCGCAGGGCCGGCACCGCCGCGTTCGACGCTCCTCCCTTCTTCTGGCTGCAGGGCGTCGTCGGACTCGGCGCTCTGCTGAGCGCGCTCGTGGTCCTCTCCAGGCAGAGCCGCCTCGCCAAGCTGGCCGAGCAGCGGGCGCACCTGGACCTGAAAGTGACGTTGATGACCGAGCAGAAGACCGCGAAGCTCATCGACCTGATGGAAGAGCTGAGGCGCGACCTGCCCGACGTCCTCAACCGCCACGATCCCGACGCGGCGGTCCTGCAGCGTGCCATGAGCTCGGATCAGGTGCTCGCAACCCTGGATGAACGCGGGAAGCCGGGCGCGCCATGAACCCCGATCCGCCTCCGATACGTCGCCTGGCCTTCCTCGTCATCGCCGGGGCGTTGCTCCTGTTCTTCTGGATGGTCCGCGGCGTCGCGCTGCCGGTGATCGTCTCGACCCTGTTCGCCATCCTGCTCCACCCGCTGCTCACGAGGCTCCAGAAGCGGCTCGGAAAGCGCGCCTCCCTCGCTCCCGCGCTCGTGACGGCCGGCTCCATCCTCGTCGTGTTCCTGCCGCTCTTCTTCGTCGTGTTCATGGCCATTCGCTCCGTGCGGACCTTCTTCTCGAGCGACTTCGACCAGAAGATTCTCGACATCAGCGACTGGGTGGTCCGGCAGCTCGTGAGCCTGGGCGGGCTGCTCGAGACCGTGGGCCTCGAGACGTCGCCCGAGAAGCTCCGGGAGACTCTCGTCACGAGCGCCCAGGAGGGAGGCAAGCGGCTGGCCGAATTCCTGGGCGGGCTCGCCTCCGGCACCCCGCAGCTGGTGCTGGCCTCGTTCCTCTTCGTGATGGGCCTCTACTTCTCCCTGCGCGACGGCAAGGCGATGGCCCGGCGCCTGGCGGCCCTGCTTCCGTTCCCGGCGCCGGACGTCGACGCGCTGTTCTCGTCGGTGCACGCCACGGTCAAGGGCGCGATCCTCGGCTCGGCCGCCACGGGAGCCGTGCAGGCCGCCCTGTGCATCCTGATGCTGTTCCTTCTCGGCGTGCCCGGCCCCTTCGTCTGGGGCACATTCGCTTTCGTGCTCTCCTTCATCCCGATGTTCGGGACCGCGCCGGTGACGGCAGGCGCGACGATCTACCTGTTCGCCACCGGCCACCCGGTGAGCGGCATCGTCATGGGCGTGGCCGGAGTCCTCATCGGTCTCTCCGACAACGTCATTCGGCCCTGGGTCCAGGGCTCGCAGGACGACATGCACCCGCTGCTCGCGCTGCTCGCCGTCTTCGGCGGGCTCGAGGTGTTCGGCTTCGCCGGCGTGTTCGTCGGGCCCGTCGTGGTCGCCTGCGCGCTCTGGGCTCTCGAGGTCTACGGTCGCTCGAGACTGGCCGGGGACGAGCCCCTGCGGCCCGCGCTCGACGTCTGAAGGCACCGTCGTCGGGCCCGCCCCGGGAGGGAGCTCCGACGGGGCCTCGAGCGGCCCAACACGTTCGAGGCCGGCTCTGGCCCGGGATGGCTCTCGCGTCGCCCGGGCGAGGCGTCGGGCCGGCGCCCGGGGCACAATGCCGCTCATGGACCCGCACGGGAGCGCGCTCCGCCGCGAGCACTTCGAGAAGATCCGCGTGGCCGCGCTCGCGGCCGTCGAGCCGGCGCGGGCCGTGGGGAGGTTCCTCTCGCTGAAGGGGGACACGCTCCGCGCCGGCGAGGCCCGACTCGCGCTCCGCGACGGTGCCGCCGTCCGCCTCGTCTCGGCCGGAAAGGCCGCGGCCTCGATGACCGGGGCGGCCGTCTCGCTCCTCGGCGGGCGGCTCGAGCGCGGCGTCCTCGTCACGAAGCACGGACACCTCGCGGGCCAGGCGCTCCCCCCCGCGATCGAGGTCTTCGAGGCGGGCCATCCGGTGCCCGACGACGCGGGACGCGCGGCCGTCGCCCGCGTCGAGAAGCTCCTCTCGGAAGGCCGCGAGGCCGACGTCGTCGTGGCCCTCCTCTCCGGCGGCGCCTCGGCCCTCCTCGCCGACCCGGCCGAACCGATCACGCTCTCCGAGCTCCAGGCGACGACCGGCCTCCTCCTCCGCTCCGGCGCGTCGATCGTCGAGCTGAATGCGGTGCGGAAGCACCTCTCGCGTTTGAAGGGGGGGCAGCTCGCGCGCCTCGCCGCGCCCGCGACCGTCGTCTCGCTGATCCTCTCCGACGTCGTCGGCGACCCGCTCGACGTCATCGCCTCCGGTCCGACGGCCCCCGACCCGACGACGTTCGCCGACGCGTGGAGCGTCGTGGAGCGCCGCGGACTGGCCGGCGCGCTCCCCGCCTCCGTTCGCGCCCGCCTGCGCGCCGGCGCGGAGGGGCGCCTGCCCGACACGCCGAAGCCGGGCGACCCGCTCTTCGACCGCGTCCACAACGTCCTCGTCGGCTCGAACCGTCTCGCCGCGCTCGCCGCCGTCGGCGAGGCCCGGGCGCTCGGCTACACCACGCTCCTCCTCTCGACGTTCGTCGAAGGAGAGGCGCGCGAGGTGGCGCGCGTCGCCGCCGCGCTCGGCCGCGGCGTCCTCGCGCACGGCGACCCGGTGCCGCCGCCCGCCTGTTTCGTCTTCGGCGGCGAGACGACGGTGACGGTCCGCGGGAGCGGCCGCGGCGGCCGGAACCAGGAGCTCGCGCTCGCGGCGGCGCTCGCGCTCGAGGGGATCGACGGGATCTCCGTGATGGCCCTCGCCACCGACGGCTCCGACGGCCCGACCGACTCCTCCGGCGCGATCGTCGACGGCGCGACGGCCGGGGCGATCCGCGCAGCGGGCCTCGACCCGGCCGCGGCCCTCGCCGCGAACGACGCCTACCCGGCGCTCGAGGCCGCGGGCGCCCAGCTCCTCACCGGTCCGACCGGGACGAACGTCAACGACCTCACCGTCGTCCTCGTCGGAGGCTGAGAGCGGGAGCTCGCGCGCCCCTTCACGGCGTCGGCAGGCCGAGGACGAGGCGAAGGGCCTCGCGCGCGCCGGCGTCTCCGGCGACGAAGCGGTCGCGCGACGGGAGCGCCGCCGTCGGCGAGAGGTCCGCGAGGCGGTCGAAGACCGCCTCGCGCCCCGCGATGTCGAGGCGGGGCGCGAGGGCGAGGAGCGTGAGGCCGTCCCGCGGCCGCGCCGCGCGGAGGAGGTCGTCGAGCGGCGGGGCGTCGCCGGCGCTCTCATCGCTCTCCTCCCACCGCGCGAGGGCGGAGAGGAACGGCTCCGGAGCGTCGTCCCAGGCCGGGACGCCCGGTCCCCGCCGCGCCGAGACACGGCACGAGGCGCCGGCCGGGACGACGACCTCGTCGAGCGCGCCGGCCGTCCGCCTCTCGAACGAGACCCACCCGGCGCGGACCCGGAGAAGCCCGTTCCCGGCCTCGTCGGTCGAGAGGGTGTAGGCACAGCCGAGGTCGATCGCGGTCGTGACGGGGGTCTCGACGAAGAAGCGCCGCGGCGGCGCCTGGATCTCCGCGTGGACGGTGCCACGGGCGAGCGCCACCCGGTGGTCGCGGGGAGAGTCGGAGACGAGGCGGAGGCGGGTCCCGGGCTCGAGCGTGAGCGTCCCGATCCGCCCCACCCGGAGCCGGGCCGTCGCGGCGCCCGTCTCGAGCCACTCCCCGCGCGCGAGGCGCGTCGTCCGTTCCCCCTCCCAGCGGACCTCCCAGCCCTTCCCGCGCGCGAGGAACGCGAGGGACGCGGCGACGAGGAGGCTCGCCGCCAGAAGGGCCGGCGCCGCGACGAAGAGGCGCCGCCAGGAGGGCGGAAGGGAGGGCGAGCGGTCCGGGAGCTCCCGGAGGGAAGGGGGCTCGCGACGCAGCGAG
>JAGOBQ010000090.1 GCA_017999215.1 Thermoanaerobaculia bacterium | reverse complement strand
TCGGCCAGCTGCCTGAACGTCACCCGTGACGGTCCGTCACCGGGCCGACGCTCGGCGACCTCCGCCACCTTCTTCTTCAGGTAGGCGACGGCGTCGGCGCGGTCGACATCGTGAAGGGTCTCCTGGCGGTAGACGCCGAGAGGGGGCTTGCCGCCGTCGAGCCAGCGGACGCGGAACGAGTCTTTGCCGATCCGGACGACGCCCATGGCGCGAGCCTAATCCCCTGCTCGACGGGTCCGCCAGCGGAGCGAGGAGACGATGCTGCGGCGGAGCCAGTAGGCGACGGTCACTCCGTCCTCGTCGGCGGCGCGCTTGACCTGCTCGGCCAGGGCGGGGCGGCAACGGAGCTCGAGGCGGGCGGTCTGCACGCCGCTCCCCTTCGGGCGTCCGACGGGGCGGCCGGTGGGGCGCGTCACGCAGCCTCCGGGAGGTAGAGGCGGACGGGCCGGCCGACGGCGTCGGCGAGGGCCTGAAGGTCCTCGCGGTCGAAGTGCCAGGGGTGAGCCGACGGGGTCCCGTCGAGGACCCTGACGACGTCGCCGGTGGCGTCGACGGCGACGGAGGCGGGGGCGGAGAGGGCGCTGGAGACGTCGCGCCAGTCGGCGGGGGAGGCGCCGGGGAGGACGGCGGCGGCCAGGGCGCGGGCGCCGTCGATCGTGGAGGCGGCGACGAGCATCCCGTCGAGGAGGAGGGCGTGGGAGTCGGCGGGGATGATCATGGAGATAATGTACGGCGAGAAACGCGGAAAAGCAAGGCCAACCAAAGCCTCTTTTGGTGTCACGTTTGCGCGACTTCGATGCACATTTCGCCGCGGAACGCTGGCACGGGTGATGCTTTAGCGCCCTATAACTGGTATTACGGTAAATTACGCCGCTATGGGCGCTAGAATACCCGGTTTTCGCGCCGGTAGGAAATTACCGTGCCAGCGCTTCCGGCCGGACCGTTCTCGCGGTGAGCAGGTGTCCGGCGAAAAACAGGGTCGAGCGCGGCATTCATGGCGCTCGAAAGCGTACCAGAGGAGCGGCCGAACGGCAAGCGGGCGGGCTCGGACACCATCCGTCCGGGTCGGCGTGGTAGGGGCGGGCTCAGAACGTCGCTCCCCATCCCATCTCAGACTCGCCGATCGAGTAGGCGAACGGGACGTGCGCGTGCCGCTCGGCGTGCCAGGCGCCGAGGGCGACGGCAAGGACGAGATCATCGTCGTCACGGTCTCGCCAGTCGTCGGCGGTATCGGGCGCGGCGCCGACGCGGGCGCGGAAGCGCCGAAGCTCCGTCGTCAACGTGGTGCCGTGCGGGAGGCCGGCCGCGATCCGGAGCCGACCCGTCTCGAGGAGGACGGCCAGGGCGCCGACGAGGTCGCGCTTCGGGACGCGGACCGTCCGGCCGTCCTTGGTCTCCTCGCCGGCCGCGACGACGCGGACGAGGTCGGGCCGGAGCGGATCGAAGAGACGGACGACGGCGGAGCCGACGCCGGTGCAGTCGAGGATGAGCGTCGTCCCGTCGGGGAGCCGGTCGAGGACGGCGCGGGTCCTCTCGACGATGCGCGGATAGGGCTCGGCACGCCAGCGGTCGAGGTGCCGGAGGTCGTGAACGAGGGGAGGATGGTCCTCCGTCTCGGTCCCGTCGGGGAGCCTGAAGATGGGCGTCTCCGTCGTGTACCAGGTGCCGGAGCCGTAGAAGAACGAGTCGGGATCGTCGTTCCCGTGCCAGTCGCGGCGCCGCTCATACCGGACCGGGGCGAGCGTCGGCGTCTCGACGACGGCGAGGGCCGAGAGGTCGGAGGGCTGTCCGAGTTCAAGTGCAACGGCGTAGCTCATCGAGTTCTCCTTCCCGTCGGGAGCGCCGCGAGTGCTGCCGCGACGACGAGATCGTCGTGACCGCGTCGGGCTTCGTAGCGGTCGTGTCCGGTGCGCGGGTCGATTCGGATGGCGAAGTTGCGAAGCTCGTCGGCCAGCGGGCCGGGAGGGATCTCGATGCGACCGGAGGCGAGGAGCGCGCGGAGCGGCTGCGCGAGGGTCCGCTTCGGAAGGTGGAGACCATCATCCCCGCGTCGAATGCGGGCGCCACCGTGAAGGTGGACGGGCACCATCCGGAGCCAGGGCACGCGGAGCCGGAGGAGGTCGACGACGGCGCGGCCGACGCCGGTGGAGTCGACGAGGGCGAGGAGGTCGGGGAAGGGCGCGAGGTGCGCCGCGACGCGGTCGACGGCGTCGGTATAGGAGACGTGCCGGAAGCGCTCGACGAGGACGGCGCGGGCGCGCTCCGGCTGCGCGTCGAGGACGACGAGGGCGGTGAAGTCGTCTGCCTGCGCGAGGTCGAGTCCGGCGTAGAACGGCATGGTCAGACGACGGCGCGGGGGCGACGAAAGATGGGGATGGCGCGGACGTAGGCGGGAGGGCGCTCCGCTTCGACGAGGGCGACGGCGAGGGCATAGACGAGGTCGTCCGTTGGGCGGTCGCGCCACGCCAGCTCCGACGATGCGCCGGCCGACGGGCGCGGGCTGAACGTGCGGAGGTCGCGCGCGAGGCCGTCGGCGAGCGGGCCGGGGGCGATGCCGAGCCGGCCTTCCTGAAGGACGAGCTGGGCCGTGGCGGCGACGTCGAGCCTCGGGAGCTTCGCCCCGTCGCGCTCCCCGGCGGTCAGGATGCATCGGCGGGTGTGGACGTGCGGCCATTCGAGGAGGTCGGCGATGGGGGCGCCGATGCCGGTGACGTCGGCGACGACGAGGGGATCGTCGAGCGCGGCGAGGACCTTTCCGACGGCGGCGACGATGTCGTGATAGCCGGTGCCTGGCGGGAACCTCTGGATGTGCCGGACGGCGTGCCTGCGGTCGGCCGTCTCGAGGGCGACGAGTCCCGTCGTGTCGCTCGGCGGGCCGACGCTGAGGCCGACGGTGTGGCGCGTCACGGCTCCTCTCCTTCGGGCAGTAGCAGGGCCTCCGGGAAGAGCGGCTCGACGTAGGACGAGAGCGCGCGCTCGATGTCGGAGTCGCGGAAGTAGGCGTCTTCCGAGTCCGTGAACGTCGCTTCGTACTCTCGCGCGAAGACGGACGGCGGCAGGGCGCGGCGCTCCTCCTCGAGAAACGCTGCGGGAATGCGCGGGCAGTCGGAGGCGGTGACGCGGAACCGCTCCCACGGCTCGGGCGACGTCCAGGCGGAGTGATACCAGCCGGCTTTCGCCCATGGCGTCGAGAGGGCGACGAGTCGGCCTCCGCTGACGGCGAGCATCGGCCGGACCGAGTGATAGAGGCTGTCCGGCACGCGGGCGGCTTCGTCGACGACGAGGAGCGAGACGGACGAGTAACCGCGGATCGTGCTCTCCTCGCCGGGGAGCGAGACGACGCGCGACCCGTTGGAGAGCTCCATCCGAAGTGCGGAGTCGGACGTCGGACGCGGGGCGCCGGGGACGGCGCGGTAGAAGGCGATGGTCTTCCGAAAGAGCTCGGCGCTCTGCCGGAGCGAGGGCGAGAGGAGGAGGGTCAGGCTGCCGGGCCGGAAGATCGCCTCGAAAGCCGCGAGGGCGCCGACGGTCGTGCTCTTGCCGGCCTGACGGGTCGTGAGGAAGAGGACGCGCGGGGCGTCGGAGAGGAGCGCGTCCCGCTGCCAGGGGTCGGGCTGCATCCCCGCCGCGCGCATCAAGTCAGTCGGCCTCGGGCGTAGCTGGGTCAGCATCGCCGCGACCTTCTGCCGCTTCGGCTTCGGCCAGGAGTCGACGTCGAAGCTCTTCGGCGTCGGGCTCGAGGCGGCCTGCGAGGAGGAGGACGGGGCCGCCGTTGGGTCCAGAGTGTTCATGCTTCTCCGTCTTGGGGGCGTAGAGGCCGAGCAGTTCGGAGAGGTCTTTCCGGACCTGCAACGCGGCCTTGTAGTCCTGAACCTTCATGTTCTTGCCGTAGAGGTCGTGCAGCTGGGCGCGGGCGCGGCCGATCTCCTCTTCGCGCACGTAGGCGGCCAGGGCCTTGAGTCGCTGGGTCGCGCGCGAGAGGTAGTCTTCTACCTGACGGGTCGTGAGGCTCCATGTCTCCGAACCGTGCCGAAGGATTTCCTCTCGGGACGCTCCCCGTATGAGCAAGGTGTAGACGACGGTCACGCGCTCCTCGATCTCGGCGTGCGTCGCTTTCTTGCCGTTCGCCAGAACCTTCGTCATGGCGCCCCCAGCATCTCCTCGAGCCAAGCGCGGTGAAAGGCGTAGAGGTCGGGGTCGTTCGAGACGACGGTCTGTTCGAGGCGGGGGTTTGCGGTGAAATTCGCCGATCCTTCGACGGTGAGCCAGTCGGGCGCCGCACCGATGAGGAGCACCTTCGCGTGGTTGGCGAACGCGCGGTATCGCTGTCCGCGTGCGCCGAGCCCTTCAATGAGGGTGTTCGCAACGGCGGTTTCCCGACGCTTGAAGTAGGTGCCGGTGACGATGGCGGCCCTGCCGATCCGGCCGGCGTCGAGGAGCGCGAGGAGGTCGAGGACGTTCTGCCGGTTCATCGTCCACGTGGAGCCGTAGAGCTCCACTGCCGGGCGGCCGAGGAGTCGGAGGGTCACGGGCACAAACATCCAGTAGTCGAACTTCCCGTTCGAGACGATGTGGAGGCTTTCGCCGGGGGCGGGGAGCTCGCGGTAGAAGTCCTCGAGCGCCTCCTGCCGGAGCGCCGTGAGGTTGCGGCGCCGCCGCGGGCGTCGGAGGAGGAGCCGGGGCGCGTCGAGGGTTGCCGTCGTCTCGAGGCGGAGCGCGTCGTCGAGGAGGAGCTGCGCGAGGTCGTCCGTCACGGGCGCCTCCCGCTGGCACGCTCTGCCAGGCACGGCGGGCAGGTGCAGACGGGGAGCCCGGAGGTCGGGCCGGCCGGAGCGTCGTCCTCCGGCTCGGGGCCGTCCTGGGGGCTCCTGACGCTGAGGGCGAGGTTCTCGACGAGGGCGGGGCGAGCCGGAGCGGCGGCCCGGTCCAGCTCGTCCTCGATCTCCCGCGCGAGCCGGCGGAGGCGGTCTCCGACCCGGTGGTGGGCGTGCGTCAGGCGCAGCTCCTCGCGGAGGAGGTCCTCGAGGCGGCTCACCGGGCGCCTCCGGCCAGGAGGAGAAGGGCGACGGCGAGGAGGAGGAGGACGAGGGCGAAGGTGATTCGCTTCACCGGGCGCCTCCGGCCCTGCGCCGCGCGCACGTCTGGCAGGTGGCGTCGCCGCGGGCGTTGACGTGCCAGACGACCGTCTGGCAGTCGGGGCAGGGGTTGCCGGTCAGGCGGGCGAGGGTCCGGCTGCGCCGACCGGGATCGAACGGGATCACCCGACCGGGGGCGCGGCGGGCCTGGTAGCAGGTGGGGCAGAGGAGGTCGGACTCGATGAAGATGGGGGCGTTGCAGCCGTAGCAGGTGGGGTGCGGCTCGGGGGCAGCCGTGGCGCCGGCCCGAAGCTGGCGGAGCCGGGCGAGACTTTGATTTTCCGGAGGCCCCTCAGACACGGTATTCACGTAATTCACGAAACCCTCCCGCTGGCGGGGGTCGAGGTGGGTTCTGTGTAATCCGTGAATTCCGTGTCTAAGGGCCTGATTTCGTAGCGAGGGCTCCCGGCCCTGCCCGGCCCTTTGCGGGCCTCGGGGGCGCCGGCCCGGAGGTAGCCGCGGGCTTCGAGGATGGCGAGTCCGGGGAGGAGGTCGTCCGGGCTCCCGGCGGAACGGTGGTGTTGGTGGCAGTCGCGGAGGGAGAACGACATCCCGCCTGTCGGGGAGGGCCGGAAGCAACGCCGCTTTTCGGGGACGGCTCCGGACGTCTCCTCGTCGAGGCGGCGCTCGATCCAGCGGAGGAGACGTCGGGCAAGGGCGACCCGCTCGTCCGCTTCCATGAGGCCGTAGGCGGCAAGGGCGTGCTCCGTGTAGTACTCGATGATCGAGTTCGCGGCGACGACGGTTTCGACGTCGATCTCGAGCTCCCACGGGGCGGCGGGGCGGCAGGTCCGATACCGGATGACGTGGAAGATGCCGGCGATCCTGGCGGCGGCGCCTGCGGCCTTGCTTGCCCAGTCGCGGATGCCGGCGAGACGCTCGCCTTCCCGCTGCTCGCGCTCGACCCGGTTGGCGAACGCGGACCATTCGGCCAGGGCCTTACCGGTCAGGAGTAGACGGTGGGGGCGGTCTTCACCGGCCGTCGGGAGGCTGTAGGTCGCGCGGATCGCATCCCGGTACGTTGCTGCGGCGACCGCCGAGAGGGGCCGGTTGGCGTAGACGCGGGAGCCGACGGTGTCGGCGGGGACTGTCCAGAGGATGCGGCCGAGCAGACCGCGCCCCCGGAAACCCGGAGTGCCAGCGCATCCCGCGACGACGTCGGGCTGCACGCATATCCCCATGGTCAGGGCGGGGCGCTTCACGAAGTCGCCGTCGCGGGTCGTCCGCCCGACCCTGATCGTGTCGCCAGCGTGCGCCTTCAAGTAGACCTCGAAGTTCGGCGCGGAGGAGTAGCGGCCGGCGAGGATCTCGAAGAGACCGGAGTCGGCGTCGAACATGGCGATGCGTCCGCCCTGGCGGGCAAGGGACGTCGTGAGGTGCTCTGCCGTCTCGTCGCTGACGATCTCCTTCGGCTCGGCGGGGACCTCGGGCAGGTTGGCGGCGAGCTCCTCGAGCTCGATCCGCTGCGCGTCGCCGGTCCCCTTCTTCGCCTTGGCGAGCTGGTTCTTCAGCTCCTTCATCCGGGCTTCGGCGACGTCGCGGCGGGCCTGGGCGCGCTTGATGTCGGGCGCGGCCGCGCGGACGCGCTCCTCTTCGATCTCCTCGAGCGGAGCGAGGGTCCGCCGGAACGTCTCGGACTTCCTGGTTCCCGGCGGCATGGCGCCGACGACGTAGACGTTAGTGGGCTCCTCGTGCGTGTCGCCGACGGCGACGACGTAGCGCCTGGAGACGGTCGCCGACGCGACGGCGAGGGAGAGTGAGGCGGGGAGGTCGACGGGAACCTGAACGGTCTGGGCGACCTCGGAGGCGAAGTCGCCGAGTTCGGGCGGGAGCGCCTCGATGGGGAAGTCGGGAAGGAGGATCGGCGCGTCGAACGGGACGGGCTCGGGCCAGGGCTCCGGCTCGGCGGGCGCCTGCTCGCCCTTCGGCCGGAACGGCTTCACGCGGTTGGCTGCGGGGTCGAGACGCTCTCGGACGTCGTGCCAGGTGCGACCGCTGCAGCCGTTGTGCTGGCAGGTGTAGGCGATGACGCCCGCGGCGTTGCGGACGATGGCGGCGGAGGTGCCGGTGTGGCTGTCGTCGAAGATGCACGGGTTGACGATCCAGCGGGAGCCGTCCTGCCAGGCCTCCTCCGGGCCGGCGTGGGTGATGTAGCGCTCGATCCATGCCTTGAGGTCGAACGTGCCGGAGGTGGAGTGCGCGACGATGCCGGGCCTCTTCTGCTCTCCGGCGGGCGCCTGCGCCGCGAGGTCGCGGAGTCGCTCCTCGGGAACGTTCTCGATCCGGTCGGGGACCTCGATGATGCGGCTCATCCTGTGGGGCCGCTCCGGGGTGTGGTCGCCCTTTCGAGCCAGGGTCCCGTAGAGCTTAGTGATCCGTGCCGGGTTGAAGACGCTCTTGTCGACCTTCGTCTCGTCGGAGTCGAACCGAGCCGCGAGGGCTTCCAGGCACGCCTTGACGAGTCCGCCGTCATTGCCGGGGAGGTCGACGGAATAGAGGAGGTGCCAGCCGTTGCCGGAGTCGGCGACGATGGGTTCCGGCCAGCCGATCCCGGACAGGTAGAGGCGGACGCGGTGCGCGAGGACCTGCGCGGCGGCCTTCTCGTCGTCCGTCGCCGAGATACCGGCAGGGCGGACGGGATCGAAGTCGAGGACGATGCGACTACGACGAGGGACGTCGACATCGGAGGCCGACCCGCCCTTCTTCCCGGCCTGCCGGAGGCGGTTCGCCGCTCGCGCGAGGAGGTCGTTTCGGACGGGGTTCATGGTCACGTAGGCGCCCGTCCAGTCGGCTCCGGAGAGGGCGGCGTGGACGACGTTGGCGGCCGTCTCGGTCGAGTCGAAGTAGCCGAAGAACGTCGCGTTCCGCCCTTCGGGCCGGCCGTCGCATCGGACGTTGGAGGCGTCGAGGACGCGGATCTCGAAGACGTGGGAGTTGTAGAAGAGGAGCCCGAGCGTGCGCCGGACTTCGGTGCGGTCGACCGTCTCGACGATCATTCCGCCCCTCCCTGCGCGAACCGGGCGCCGGCGCGGATGGTCCGGGCGAGCTCGCGGAGCCGGCGCTGCTCGTCAGGCTCGGCCTCGCGGGCGGCCTGCATGAGGTCCAGGGCGACGTAGAGGCTGAACATCACGAAGGAGTGACGGGACGACCGCGCGAGGTCGCGGAGTGCGTCCCGGCGGCGGGTACGGGCGGCGGCGCGGCGGCAGGGGCAGGTCATGCCGCCTCCCGTCTGCCGGCCGGCCAGGGGAGGCCGACCGCGTAGGCGAGACCCTCGGGCCAGCGGTGAAAGCGCCGGAAGTTGATGACGGGGAAGGGGCGGCGGCGGTAGGCTGAAAGGCGCGTAGACTCTGGGGAGCTGATTCCTTTGTCTTGCGCCGCCCGGCTTCCTCGCGCCAACGGGGAGCCGGGCACCTTCGTCTTGGGGCGTCTCATCCTTCGCCCCCGACGAGACGGTCGACCTCAGCCGCCCGGACGAGGACGACGCGGCCGTGCCGGATGGCTCGGAGGCGACCCTCGGCGATCATGTTCCGGAGGCCGCTCTGGCTGATCCCGACGAGGGGCGGGAGGTCTACCAGACGGTAGGCGAGGGGCCGACCGGCGGGCTTCGGCCTGCTGCGGTCGGGGCGGTTGGGGTTGAGCTTCGGCATCGTGGGGGTCTCGCTTTCTCCCGGCGCTGTTCGCGCTCTCTGCGCCGGATGGCGGAATCTTCGTGGTCGTGCCGCGTGTGGTCGACGGAGACAAAAGCCTTTTCTTTCCACCCGGACGCTTCGTCGCCTTGCGCGCGCTGTCGAGATAGCGGAGTGCTTCCTCCGCGTCGATCTCGGAGAGGGGGCCGGCGTGACCGTGCAGCCGTGCAAAGGCCAGGACGGCGGCCGTCGTGTTGGCGTCGTGCCCGAGTGCGAGTGCTTCCGCGAGTCGGAGTGCCTTGAGTTGGTGCACGTACTTCTCTGGATGGCGTCGAGCCATTCGGAGGAGATACCGGCAGAAGCGCAGCTCGAGGACGGCTTGCCGTCGCTCGAAGTCCGTCAGCGCGCTCCGGCGCCGGCCCTTCCCGACGCGGGCGGGCGGGCGGAGGGCGCGCGCAATCTGCTCGAGCGCATCCGCGAAGAGGGCCGGGTCTCGGGAAGCATCTCGGAGGATGTTGAGGACGGTGGGGGAGTAGAGGGGCGTGCTGTAACGCGGGGGCTTGCCGTCGGGGTAGAGGAGTCTTGGCAGGATTCGGACGAGTGCCGGGAGCGCGGACGCGCCCCCGAACCTGAGGAGTGGGCTACGCCGGGGGTACCGCCCGGCGGCCCGGTCCGGATCGTTCACGGTCTCGACGTAACGCTCCGAGAGGAGGACGTTGTCGAGGAGCGCGAACAGGGCGTCTCCGATGAGGTGGTAAAGGGCGAGCGTCCGGAGGTGGATCTGCCTACGTCGTTCGGGTGCGAACGCGATGTCGAACTGCAGACGGGCTTCTTGTTGCCTGTGGTCCTCTGGCGGATAGAGGTTGTAACCGTCTATGGGGTGCTGTGCGGGGTCCGGGCTGGTCTTCTTCGCCACGGTCAAGCTCCTGTCTTCAAGCTCCGAAAGGTCCGGGGCGGAGGAACGCGGGGAGCTTGAAAGCCGCTCGGCCGGGGGATCAATCCCGGCCGCCTCCGCCCCGGATGATCTACTTCATCAAGGCGGCGACGGCGCGGAGCTTCTCGGCGCGGTCCTTCGAGGCGGCGGTCGTCTTCGTGGCGCGGCCGGCCACCTGCGCCTCGAGCCGCTCGGAGAGGGTCGCGGCGATCTCGTCGACGTCCCACGTCTCGACGACGTCGCGGAGGGAGATCCGGGTCAGCGTCGAGGTCTCCTCGGACGTCCGGCCCTGCCAGCGGGTCCAGGTGCCGGTCCAGTCGAGCCGGGCGAAGGTGCCGTCGTCGAGGAGGACGAGGTCGGTTCCGCCGATGCTCCCGTCGTTCGCGCGCGGGTGGTCGCGCTCCGGGCCGTTGCCGTCGAGCCGGACGCCGCGCTCGGGGTGGTAGGTCTTCTCCGTCGAGGTCTCCGTCGAGGTCGGCCACCATGTCGTCTCGCTCGCCTTCAGCCGGGACGAGAGGGCGCGGAGCGCGGGCCTGACGGCGTCGACGAGCTTCTCGAGGAGTTCCTCCTCGGCGGCGCGCTCCTCGTCGAACGCGGCTTCCATCGTGGCGTGCTGCTCTGCGACCGAGCGGGAGAGGTTGGTGATCTTCTCGACGGCCTGCTCCATGAAGTCCTCCTTCTGTCCGGGTCCTCCCCGGCGGGGCTGCGGGTGCGTCACCGAAATGCGACACCGCGACACTAACGCAGTGTGGCTCTTGCGTGAACGTACATCAAGGGGATTGAGCCCTTCGGACGGCTACCAGAGCGGTTTTCGACCGAAAGTCCGATGGGGGGCCAATCCGCCGAAAAGACGTGTAGCCGGACTTCTAAGCCGAGGGTCGCCGGTTCGAGCCCGGCCGGGCAGGCCAGCGTTCCCGCGCGGCCCGCGCCGCCGCGTCAGCGGCGCGTCCGCCCGATCGCGAGCAGGTTGTTCCCGCGCGCGGCCGCTTCTTCCGAGAGGCAGAGAGCGGCCTCGAGCGGGACGAGCCGGCGCCGGAGCCGGGGGCTCGCGAGGTGCGCGGGGAGCGCCTCGTCGGGGCCCTCCGGGTGGACGGTGACCGGGAAGCCGCGGACGGAAGTCTCCGTGCAGCCGGCCCGCTCGAGGAGGACGCGCGCGACGGCCGGCGTGAAGACGAGGACCTCCGGGACTCCGGGCGCGTAGCGGACGGAGGCGCTCGCCGCGAGGCGGCGCAGCTCGGCCGGCCGGCCGTCGCGGAGGACCTTCGCCGCCGCCTGCCAGAGGCTGGGGAGGACGAGCGCGACGCGCCCGCCGCCGGCGGCCGCGCGCGCGAGGCTCGCGACGAGGGGCGCCGGGCGGGCGGCGAGGCCGGCG